>JANTGL010000030.1 GCA_024762915.1 Bacteroidales bacterium
ATTTTAAGCATATCCTGTACATGACGCGGTCCTGTCGGAACAACCATTATTCCGCCGATTTTTAATTGTTTCAACAAACCTTCCGGAACTGCAGAAGCACCGGCAGTAATTAATATTTTGTCGAAAGGTGCATAGGTAGGCAAACCTTTATAACCGTCACCGTAATAAGAATACGGATAATATCCCAATTTTTTTAATAATAATTGTGAGGATTTAAATAATGTTTGATGCCTTTCGATTGTAAAAAGCTTTACGCCCAATTCAAGCAAAACCGCTGCCTGATAGCCGGAACCGGTGCCAACCTCCAATACTTTATCTCCCTTTTTTGCTTCCAATAATGAAGTTTGAAAAGCCACGGTGTAAGGTTGTGATATTGTTTGATCCGCAGCAATCGGAAAAGCATTATCTTGATAAGCACGTTCCTCAAAACCTTTTGCCATAAAAAAATGACGCGGTATTTTATTCATTGCCGTTAAAACATCTTCATTATTAATTCCCTTATTCCTTAAGGAATCAATTAATATTTTTCTTAATCCTTTATGTCTGTATGAATCAATCATTAAATTATCACAATTTTTCAGCGAAAATATAAACATTCATTCTTTTTAAAAATTATATACAAAAAAATTCGTTTTTTAACAATCATTACTTTTATTTTACGTTTTATTTGATTACGGAATTCCGAACAGCATACATTTTATTTTAATGAATAAAAAACTTCAAACTTTCGTTTATATTCTTTTTGATTATATCGGTGCTTCTCTTGCATGGTTTTTATTTTATCTGTTCAGAAAATTTTATATTGAATCCCTCAATTACGGCTATCATATTAATATTGAGTTCGATTTAAATTTCTTTGCCGGTTTGTTCGGTATCCCTGTTTTTTGGATATTCCTGTACTCAATCTCCGGATATTACAGAATCCTTTACAGGAAATCCAGATTATTGGAATTGGGTCAAACATTTATCACAGCACTTATCGGAGTAGTTATCATCTTTTTTATTTTAATATTAGATGATGTTATTTTTTCATATAAAAACTATTATCAATCACTAATCGTTTTATTCGGTTTGCAATTTTCATTAACCTATTTGCCCAGATTAATTATTACGACAATCACGCAAAATAAAATTAAATCCGGAAAAATCGGGTTTAATACTCTTTTAATCGGAAGTAACGGAAAAGCTTTAAGTCTATATCAAAAATTAAATTCGGGAATTGAAAAATACGGGTATAAATTTGTCGGGTTTATTAATATTTATAATAAAAAAGACCCGACCTTAAGCCGACATCTTAAACATTTGGGCAGTTATGATAATTTAATTGATACCATTAAAAAATATCAAATTGAAGAAGTTATTGTAGCAATTGAATCATCCGAACATCAAGAAATTGAAAAAATTCTATACAAACTTCAAAGAGTCAATGTTATTACAAAAGTAATTCCCGGATTGTTCGATGTGTTAACGGGGAAAGTACGAATGTCCGGATTTTTGAATGCCCCGCTTATTATTATTTCGCATACATTAATGCCTGCATGGCAAGAAAGTTTAAAGCGAATGTTAGATATTTTTCTGTCTTTAGTTGCAATAATCATCTTATCTCCTGTTTTTTTATTCTCTGCAATTGCCGTAAAATTATCTTCAAAAGGCTCAATATTTTTCAGACAAGAACGAATCGGAATACATGAAAAACCTTTTGCAATCATAAAATTCCGTTCGATGTATTCCGATGCCGAAAAAAACGGACCGCAACTCTCTTCGGAAAATGACAGCAGAATAACAAAATTCGGCAAATTTATGCGCAAGACACGTTTAGACGAAATACCGCAATTTTATAATGTCCTGATCGGAGAAATGTCGCTTGTCGGTCCGCGTCCCGAACGTCAATACTATATTGATAAAATTGTTGAAAAAGCACCTCATTTTTTAAATTTGCTGAAAGTAAAACCGGGTATTACTTCCTGGGGACAAGTAAAATTCGGTTATGCCGAAAACATTGAGCAAATGATTCAACGATTAAATTACGATATTTTTTATATTGAAAACAGATCTTTATATTTAGACTTTAAAATAATGATTCATACCATATTAGTTATTCTCAAACGTGACGGAAAATAGACTCGAAATACAACATTCTCAAAAAATCTCAGCATGAATTTTCAAAACTACAAAAAATATAATATCATTTTTGCTTGGGCAGTATTTGTCATTGCATTCATAACTTATTATTTAACGGTTGAACCGACCGTCAGTCTTTGGGATTGCGGTGAGTTTATTGCCTCATCTTATAAATTGGAAGTCGGACATCCGCCCGGTGCACCTTTTTTTATGTTATTAGCACGTTTTTTTGCTTTATTCTCGTCATCACCCCAACATGTTGCTTTAATGATAAACCTTGTATCAGTTACGGCAAGTGCTTTTACGATATTATTTCTTTTCTGGACAATTACCTATTTTGCAAAAAAGATTTTAATCAATAAAGAAAATTTCAATTCAAATGCTGCAATTGCCGTCTTATTAAGCGGTATTGTCGGTTCGTTGATTTACACATTTTCGGATACCTTTTGGTTCTCTGCTGTTGAGGCAGAAGTATATGCAAGTTCTTCATTGTTTACGGCAGTGGTATTTTGGGCCATATTAAAATGGGAAACCATAGCCGAAGAAAAATATTCCAATCGTTGGCTTATCCTTATAGCTTTACTGATGGGTATTTCAATCGGAATACATCTTCTAAATTTATTGGCAATTCCGGCAATTGTATTTGTGTATTATTTCAAAAAATATAAAACCACAAAAAAAGGCATTTTCTACGCTTCAATTATTTCAATTTTAATTCTTGCCTTTGTGATGTACGGAATCATTCAGGGTTATATTGCTCTGGCTTCCGAATTTGAGTTGTTTTTTGTTAACACGCTCGGAATGGCTTTTAACATCGGAATGTATGCTTATATCATCATTACGGGCGGATTGTTAATTTTCGGTATTTACTATTCCTATAAAAAGAAAAACGTAATTTGGAATACTGCTCTTACTATGATTACCGTAATCTTAATCGGTTATTCATCTTTTGCAATTATTATGATACGTTCTTATGCAAATCCTCCGATGGATGAGAATAATCCTGAAAATGTTTTTGCCTTACTTTCTTATCTTAACAGAGAGCAATACGGTTCGCGTCCTTTGTTATACGGAAACTACTATAATGCTGAATTTCAAAAGGATGCATCTAATGAAATAAAAACTAAAAAACTCTATACCTACATTCCCGTTGACGGAAAATATTTAAAAATTGAAAAAACAAATCCGGAATATCTTTATAAATCCTCGGGGAAAACACTGTTCCCGAGAATGTACAGTCGCGACAAAAATCATATCTCTGCATACCAATCGTGGACCGGAATTAAGCCCGGTGACAATCCGACTTTCGGGAAAAATTTAAAATTCTTTTTTAAATATCAGTTAGGGCATATGTATTTCAGATATTTTATGTGGAATTTTGCAGGCAGACAAAACAATTTACAATCCTACGGAGGAATTACCAAAGGAAATTGGATTAGCGGTATCCCTTTTCTTGATAAAATGATGATCGGAAATCAAAGCAATCTTCCGGATAAAATCAAAAATCAAAAAAGCCGTAACGTTTATTATTTATTACCCTTTATCCTCGGAATTCTCGGATTAATTTTTTCTTTTTCAAGAGATAAAAAGAATGCATCAATTATTGCTTTATTATTTTTCTTTACGGGAATTGCCGTTGTCATGTATTTAAATCAAACGCCGTATCAACCGCGCGAAAGAGATTATGCTTATGCCGGTTCTTTCTATGCTTTTGCCGTTTGGGCCGGTTTAGGTGTTGCTGCAATTTATTCCTATATTTCCGAGAAATCAAAAAGAAAATATGCTTTAATTATTACGGCCTTATTAGCACTTCCCGTTCCCGTTTTAATGGCAAATCAAAATTGGGAAGACCACGACCGCTCCGACAGATATACCGCTCGCGATTTTGCTGAAAATTATTTGAATTCCTGCGATAAAAATGCAATACTTTTTACATACGGTGATAATGATACCTTTCCTTTATGGTATCTTCAGGAAGTTGAAGGCGTAAGAACCGATATTAAGGTTGTTAACTTAAGCTTACTGGGAACTGACTGGTACATCGATCAAAATAAAAAGAAAACCTACGAAGCAGATCCTGTTCCTTTTAAAATGACACACGACAAATATCGTGAAGGTAAAAGAGATGCCGTATATATTACTGATAATCCGGATGTTTATATCAATGAAAAATACGAGTCAACTAAAATTAAATATGAGGATGATTTCAAACGTATCAAATCAGAAATGAAACTAATTCTTTCATCTTCCGACTATCCCAAACAAAATGAAAATGAATACAAAAAACTTACGGATGCTTTGGATACTTTATCCGTACTTGATGTAGCAGGAGTGGTAGGAACAATGACAAATGAAAAATTTATTTCAAAATATAAACTCAACCAAGAAAAAACAAATCAATTTTACAATCATATTAAAGCATTAATTGACAGTGTTTCAAAAGAAAATTTACCGTTAAATTATGCAATGGATTTTGTTGCTTCCGACAAAATAAATACGCAATTACAATCATCTCAAGGCGAAAAAATAAATTATATTCCGTCAAAAGAATTATCATTAAAAGTTCCTTGGCCTGATGCTGCAAAAAACGGCAATTTTACAATGAAAGAATTAAGTTTATTTGAAAAATATTTGAAATGGAAATTGAATAAAACTTATATTTATAAAAATGATATGGCGGTATTGGAAATTATCGCCCGCAATCATTGGAAACATCCGATTTATTTTGCAACAAGTGTTCCGACAGCCAGTTACAACGGACTAGGAGATTATCTCAGATTAGAAGGTTTTGCTTTACGACTTGTCCCGTACAAAACGAAAGCAAATGATACCTATATCAATACGGATATTCTTTATGATATGCTTATTAATAAAGGAAAGTGGGGAAATATTGAAAAGAAAAACGTAAATGTTGACAATTTTATACTACGAACCGTCAGCATTATGAATATTCGTCAAACTTTTGCTATTCTTGCCGAACAACTCCTTAAAGAAAATAAAAAAGATAAAGCAATAAAAGTGCTTGACAAATGTATTGAAATTATGCCTGAATATAATTTCTCATACTCATATGATATGTATGACATTGCTGAGGCCTATTATAAGGCCGGAGAAATTGATAAAGCAAATAAAATTCTTGAAGTGATTTATGATAATTCCGGTCAGTTTTTAAAATATTATGCCGGTTTTTCAGAACCATTTAAAGATCAAATTATTCAAGATAAATCTCAAACATTGGCAATTGCAAATCAATTCGGAGAATTGGCAAAAAAATATCAACAAAACGAACTTGCCAAAAAATTATCCGATTTGGTTAATTTATATTTACGATAAAAATTTATAAACTGTCTTAAGAAGGTCTCTGAAAATTTCACATATGAGTCATTCTGAACCTGTTTCAGAAACTTAATAATTAAGTTATCGGAATAATTTCCGCTTTAAGGATAGCCTAATTTTTCAGGTACAAATATCTTCAAATCCGGATAGGTTTCTGTTTTTGCCGGAAAATTTATACATTTGAGCATCAAAAAACAGAACTAAAACCCGGAATATGATAAATCAAGAGAAATTTAATCTTCTTGAAGAAAAAAATAAGAATGCACTTGCAGGAGGCGGTAAAGAACGCATCAATAAGCAACATGCAAAAAGCAAACTGACAGCAAGAGAACGTGTTGAATTGCTGCTGGATAAAGGCTCATTTCAAGAACTCGGACGATTTGTAACACACCGCTCGCAAGATTTCGGATTGGATAAAAACATTCCGCTTGGTGACGGCGTTGTTACCGGCTACGGAACCGTGAACGGAAGATTGATTTATATTTTTTCACAAGATTTCACCATATTCGGTGGTTCTCTTGCCGAAGCCCATGCCGAAAAGATTGTTAAAATTATGGATTTAGCAATGAAAAACGGGGCTCCACTTATCGGATTGAATGATTCCGGCGGTGCCAGAATTCAGGAAGGTGTTGTGTCATTAGGCGGATATGCCGATATTTTTTACAGAAATACACTGGCATCCGGTGTCGTTCCGCAAATTTCGGCAATTATGGGTCCATGTGCCGGCGGTGCCGTTTATTCCCCTGCAATTACCGATTTCAATATTATGGTTGAGAATTCATCCTACATGTTTGTTACCGGTCCCAATGTCGTAAAAACAGTAACCCATGAAGAAGTGACTTCCGAAGAACTCGGCGGAGCAAGCACACATTCAACAAAATCCGGGGTTGCACACTTCACTGCTGAAAACGATTTGGATGCCTTAAATAAAATAAAAAAGCTGCTGACATACATTCCTCAAAACTGTGAAGAAACTGCGCCTGACACAGATTATGAAACAAATAACGAAGCCAACCCGCAACTAAATGAAATTGTTCCCGAAAATCCGAATCAACCTTATGATATTCGTGACGTTATTTGTAAAGTTATTGACACAAAAAGTTTTTTTGAAGTTCATGAAAATTATGCGGGAAACATTGTCGTCGGTTTTGCACGTCTTGCCGGAAAAAGTATCGGTATTATAGCTAATCAACCGATGTATCTTGCCGGCGTTCTTGATATAGAATCTTCAAAAAAAGGCGCTCGCTTTGTTCGTTTTTGCGATGCTTTTAATATTCCGCTTTTAGTTTTTGAAGATGTTCCGGGATTTCTGCCCGGTACCGACCAAGAATGGCGTGCCATCATTACTAACGGAGCAAAATTACTCTACGCTTTTTCGGAAGCCACGGTTCCCAGAATTACGGTAATTACACGCAAAGCATACGGAGGCGCATACGACGTTATGAATTCGAAACACATCGGTGCCGATTTGAACTTTGCTTGGCCTACTGCTGAAATTGCCGTTATGGGTGCCAAAGGGGCAGCTGAAATTATTTTTAAAAGAGAAATTTCAAGTTCCGAAAATCCGGAAACCAAACTGAAAGAAAAAGAAGACGAATATAACCGTATGTTTGCAAATCCGTATATCGCAGCAGCCAGAGGTTATATTGACGAAATAATAAAACCGGAGGATACACGAACACGGCTGATTAAAGGATTTAAAATGCTGGAAAATAAAGCGGATAAATTACCTAAAAAGAAACACGGAAATATTCCTTTGTAAGATAAAAAAACGGGCTTTAAGCCCGTTTTCATTTTTATTTATTTTCATGCTATCGTTTTTCCCAAACCCAAGCATCGATATTGCCGTGTTTGTTTTGGAAATCCGTAAAGAAATCCTGAGCTGCTTTTGCCGAAGAAAATTCACCGATAGACATTCGGTAACGATTCATTTTCTTGGCATAAAGAATATTTGTTGTTATTCCTTTTTTAGCATAGCGTTTTTGTTCTTTTTGTGCAGAAGCTTCTGATTTTACACTTCCGATAATAATATAATATTTTCCGTTTTGTGCCGAACCGGAATTTGTGTTTACCTGAACTTCTCGGGTGTTATCTTCAACAACATCCTGATTATCTTCCTTTTGCACATCAGTTGTTTGGTTATCACCCGACACTTCTTCAGTTTGGTTATCGGCAATTTCTTCCGTTGAAGTCGTATCCGTTACATCCGCAACTTGAGAATCCGAGGTGTCAACACTGTTATCAGCAATCTCTTCCGTTTGATCAATTTCATCATCAGGCGTAATTATTTCCAGTTTATCTTTGTTATCACCGAAAACACTTTTTTTCACATAAGCAATTTTTTCGGAAGAAAAACTATAGCCTTTTTTCCAAAGATCGGGTTTAAAAAAGTATACCGCAACTAACAAAATTCCTATAAGACCTATGAGAATTAACAGTACCGGCCAAAATCTTTTTTTCTTTTTTGTATCTTCCTTTTTTAATTTAACCGGTTTTGATTTTTTAACGGGTGCTGCTTTTTTTACCGGTTGTTTCCGAATTGGTTTGGCCGGAATCGGTTTGGCCTTCGGTTTTGCAGGAATCGGTTTTGGTTTATCCTGTCCTGTTTTAATCGGTGCTTTCCGTAGATCTTTTTTGGGAGGAGGAGCACTCAGCTTATCTTGTTCCGTAATAGAAACTTTCGGTAATCCGAATGAATCTACCAATAAATTATCTTCCGACATATAAGAAAATTCATAATTCCCGTCTGCGGATTTAGTGAATTCACCCAAATCCTGAAAAGAAACTTTCTCCCCTGAATCTAATTTTGTTTTAATTGTTTTTACATATTCCGAAATCTGCTCATTTGCATTATCAAAAGAAATATCTTCTTTTTCAGCCATATGTTTTGCCAATAAGCCTTCGTCTTCTTTATATTCGGGATTAAAAACAACAATCTTAAAAGGCGGAGTCATTGTTTTGGTTTCCTTATCAATACGTGCCGGTATATGTTTAGAATCAAAAGCTCCGAAACCGTTGAGTATTACTCGTTCATTCGTGATTAATAAGTTTTTGATATGTTGACTTATTTCCATAATAAATTATTTTGATAACAAAGTTAATGAAAAATTTTAAATTTCCGGAAATCACATAAAAATAATTCATTAAACAAGCATCTTGAAAAAACTTATATATGAATTTACGCTAAATATTTATACTTTTGAAAAATCTTAATTTGAAATATGAAAAAAATTATTGTAACCGGCGGAACCGGCTATATCGGTTCTCATACGGTTGTTGAATTAATTGAGTCGGGCTTTGAAGTTGTTATTCTTGATAATCTTTCAAACTCAAATATTGACGTTCTTGACGGAATCAAAAAAATTACGGGTATAAAACCGGAATTTTATAAGGTTGATTTGGCAGATTCTTCCGAAACAGATAAAATTTCCGATGTATTAAAAAATGCAGACGGTATTATTCATTTTGCTGCTTATAAAGCTGTAGGTGAATCTGTTAAATATCCGTTAAAATATTATAAAAACAATTTAAATTCTTTGATAAATATTCTTGAAAATATGCAAAAATATTCGGTTAAGAATTTAATTTTCTCCTCATCATGCACGGTCTACGGACAGCCGAAAGAACTTCCGGTTACGGAACAATCACCGATACTTAAAGCCGACTCACCATACGGAAATACCAAACAAATTTCCGAAGAGATTATTAGCGACACAATAAAAACTTCGGAGAAATTAAAAGCAATTTCATTAAGATATTTTAATCCGATAGGAGCACATGAGAGTGCAGAAATAGGTGAATTGCCCTTGGGTGTCCCTGATAATTTAATTCCTTACATTACACAAACAGCAGCAGGAATTCGAGAACAATTGAGTATTTTCGGAAGCGATTATAACACCCCGGACGGAACGGCCATTCGGGATTATATCCATGTAAGCGACTTAGCAAAAGCACACATTGCAGCTCTTAAAAGACTGATAAGTAATAAAAATAAAACAAATTCAGAAGTTTTCAATATCGGTGCGGGAAAAGGAAACACGGTTTTAGAAGTAGTGAAAACATTCGAGGAAGTTACAGGTGTTAAATTAAACTATCAAATAGTTGACAGAAGACAAGGAGATATTGAAAAAATATGGGCCAATGCAGATTTAGCACAAAAAGAATTAATATGGGAAACTGAAAAATCACTTGCAGAAGCGTTATTATCTGCTTGGAATTGGGAGAAAAAATACAGAGGGATAAAATAATTGATAATGAATAATGAATAATGCATAAATTTTTTAATTTTAAATATTACAAATTAACAGGGAGCAATTTTCTTTTTCTCAAAATCTTTTGCATATTTTTATTTTTTAATATTTTATTTTTTTCAAGATTAACTAATGCACAAACACTTGACGGCAGAGAGATGCGAGGCGTTTGGATTGCAACCGTCAAAAATCTTGATTATCCGAGCAGCGGATTCCTGACAGTAAAGCAACAGAAAGAAGAATTTATCGAAATGCTGGACTCTTTTTCTGAAATCGGTATAAATGCCGTTTTTTTTCAAGTTAGACCGGCTGCCGATGCTTTTTTCTCTTCAAAATACGAACCCTGGTCGGAATGGTTAACCGGTAAACAAGGCAAAGCACCGAAACCTTATTACGACCCCCTTGCATTTATGATAAAAGAATGCCATCACCGAAATATTCAGTTTCACGCATGGATAAATCCTTTCAGAGCTGTTGCTACTATAGAATTTGCCGATATTGCAGAAAATCACATCACAAATCGCAAACCCGAATGGTTTTTTACTTACGGTATTAATAAATATTTTGATCCCGGCATCCCGGAAGTTCGCGAATACATCACAGAAATAATAAAAGATATTACCAAAAGATACGATATTGACGGTATCCATTTTGACGATTATTTTTATCCCTATCCGATAAAAGACGATTATAACAAAATTGTTCCCATACCTGATTATCAAACCTATAAAACATATAACAAAGATTTTGAAAATATTTCAGATTGGCGTCGAAATAATCTGAATTTATTTATTAAAGATGTTTATGATGCCGTAAAAACAGAAAAACCTTATGTGAGTTTCGGAGTTGCCCCGTCGGGTGTTTGGCGAAATAAAAGCAAAGATCCCGAAGGAAGCAATACAAGAGGCTTGGCACATTTCGATTATTTATATGCCGATGTTTTAACATGGTTAAAAGAAGGCTGGATTGATTATGTTGCACCGCAATTGTATTGGTCTGTCGGGAATAAATATGCCGATTATCTTACGCTTGTAAATTGGTGGAGCAAACACATATACGGGAAACAGCTATACATCGGACAAGCCGTTTATAATGCCGGAAAAGATGCTCCTTCAACGGCCTGGCAAAATCCGAATGAACTTCCGAAACAAATTAAAATAAACAGAAAAGATCCTGTGATACTCGGAAGTATTTTTTACCGTGCAAATTCTTTAAAAGAAAATCGACTCGGGTTTTCTGACAGTTTACGTTATCATTATTACAGCCAAAAAGTATTGGCTCCCGAAATCCCTTGGAATCAGCCGATTGATACTACACTAATTGCCGACGAAACAGTTGAAAACAGATCAAATGCAAACACACCGATTAAGGTTTTTACAACGCCTCTCGGAAATAAATTGATGATTTCATGGGAAGATAATAAAAACTCCGGCGATAATCTCTATAAAGTGTACAAATTTAAAGATTACAGTTTTGACTTTGCCGATGAAAAAGATATATATAAAACGACTAAAGAAAAATACATTATATTAAAAAGAAAGCGCATTCCTTTTTTTCGTAAAAAATACAATCTTGTTATTACGGCAACGGGAAATTCAGGAAAAGAAAGTGAAGGCAGTGAAACCATATTTGTAAAATTGTAATCAAAAAAAACCTGCAAAAACAAATTGCAGGTTTTAATTTCAATGAAAAAAAGGATTATTTTATACCGAGCTGATTTTCAACTAATTTAGTGACATCGTCAGCATCATCAAAATACAACAAGGTATTTTTATCGATAATAAATTTATACCCGTATTTTTTTGCAACAGCTTTTAAAGCGGCATCGAATTTTTTTCGAATCGGTTCATAAATCTCTTTTTGTTTTTTACCGGCTTCCGTTTGTGCCGACACTTGGAATTTTTTTATGCGTTCACCCAAAGAGTTAATCTCATCAACTTTAGTTTGTTTTACAATATCACTCAACATTTTTTCATTATCTTGATATTCTTTAACCTTGGCATTATACTCATCTTGCATGCTTTTAATTTGATCTTCCAATTGCTTTACAAATTTTGTATATAAAGTATCGGCTTTTTGAACTTCCGGCATTTTTTTATAAATCGCTTGTCCGTCAATATGTCCGTACTTGAATTTTTGAGCATTCACTCCGGAAAAAGCTAAAATTACAATAAGTGTTGAAAGTGTTAAGTTTTTCATAATTATACGTTTTATTAAAAAATTATTTTTGAATGCACAAATATAAATATAAATTCTATATTTTGATAATGAATACGAAATAACTACTTTTGAGCTTTATCCGAATACAAAAAATGACAAATCAAATACAAAAACTGGCAGGGCAAACGGCAGTATACGGTTTCAGCAGTATTATCGGTCGATTTTTGAATTATCTGCTGGTTCCTCTTTATACAAATCTGTTTTTAACTTCACAATACGGTATTGTGACCGATTTATATGCCTATGCCGGCTTCCTGTTTGTTCTTTTAACTTACGGAATGGAAACTGCATATTTTCGTTTTTCCGAAAAGCATCAAAATCCCGAAAAAGTTTTTACGACGGCAATCAGTCCTTTATTAATCACAACGTCTGTTTTTTTGACTGCAATTATTATTTTTGCTCAACCGATTGCAACCGTTTTAAGATATCCCGAGCATAAAGAATATGTCATTTGGTTTGCTCTTATTATTAGTTTGGATACTCTTACAACCATTCCTTTTGCAAAACTGCGACGAGAAAATAAAGCCGTAAAATTTGCAACATTTAAGTTTATCAATATCGGACTGAATATAGGTTTCAACTTATTTTTTCTGCTTCTTTGCCCTTATTTAATAAAACATAATTCAAATTCATTTGTTCAAGCATTTTATTCCGAAAATATCGGTATCGGTTACATTTTTATTTCTAATTTAATTGCAAGTGCCGTCACTTTACTTTTATTTATTCCGGATTTTTTTAAAACAAAATATACTTTCTCAAAAACCATATTGAAGCAACTTCTTATCTACGGTTCTCCGCTTCTGTTTGCCGGACTTGCGGGAATGATTAACGAGGTGATTGACAGAGTTTTACTAAAATATCTGATTGTTGTTCCGCAAGGTATTTCTGATGCAAATAATTACATCTTTTCTCAAATCGGTATTTACGGTGCAAATTATAAATTATCAATTTTAATCACTTTATTTATTCAAGCATTCCGCTATGCTGCAGAACCTTTCTTTTTCAGTCATGCTAAAGAAAAAAATGCCAAAGAAATCTATGCCAAAGTGATGAATTTTTTTATTATTTTCAGCTTAGTTATCTTCTTAGGAATTATGCTATACATTGATATTGCAAAATATTTCATTAATGAAAATTATTGGTCGGGTTTAAAAATTGTTCCGATCTTACTTATAGCCAATTTATTTTTAGGTGTTGTTTACAATCTCTCCGTTTGGTACAAACTGACCGACAAAACAAAATACGGGGCTTACATTGCAGGTATCGGAGCATTTGTTACGATTGTTTTAAACATTATTTTAATTCCGAAAATCGGGTATATGGGCTCTGCTTGGGCAACCTTCTTTTGCTACTTTACAATGATGACCGTCTCATATTTTTGGGGCAAAAAACATTATCGGATTAACTATCCTTTGAAAAAGATTTTCCTCTATACTTTTTTTGCGCTTGCTGTTTTTTTCATAAGTAATTATATCGAACTTGCAGGTTTCAAAATGTATCTGTTTCATACCTTCCTTTTTCTGTCGTTTATTTTATTCGTTTCGGTCAAAGAAAAATTATTTTTAGTTCATATGCTGAAAAAATAATTTGATTTTCACATCATTAAAAAATGATACATATCACATATTATGTTGAATAAATTATCTTTTTCTTAGACAAAATCGCACTTTTATATTACTTTTGCATGTAATATAAAAAAATGACTTCAAATATCAATTGCAATACCTGTATTATTAAATCTTCGGCTGCTAAAGCGCTGAATTCCGAGCAATTGAATGCGTTGGGAAAAAATTGTGTTCAAATTGATTTTAAAAAAGGAGATGTTATTTTTAAAGAAGGAACTTTTTCCGTTAACATCACTTATCTGAGAGAAGGGATTGTAAAATTACATACGGAAGGTAAAACATCGCAAATTTTAAAAATCGCAAAAGGTCCCCGATATTTGGGTATTCCGACTACGATTGAAGAAAAAATAAATCATTATTCTGCTACGGCATTGGAAGATTGCCATATTTGTTTTATTCACACCAATATTTTTAAATCCTTTATTGAAGAAAACAAAAAGTTTGCATATGAAATTATTGTCGAACTTTGTAACAGCGAGTTAGAATTGTTTCAAAAATGTGTCAGCAGAACAAAAAATAATGTTTACGGAAGATTATCTCATGCTCTGTTGTTTTTCAGTGAAAAGATATATGAAACAGACAATTTTAATCTGCCGCTGTCACGGGAAGAATTAGGAAATTTTATAAATACGACAAGAGAAAGCGTAAGCCGTGTTTTAGCTGAGCTAGATTCCAAAAAAGTGATTCAAATAAAAGGGCGACAGCTGAAAATCCTTAAACCCGAAGCTCTTAAAGAATTAAGTGTCATATAAAAAAGCTCGATTTCTCGAGCTTTAATTTTTTTAACATCCGCCTTCTTCTTCTTTAACTTTCTTTTTCTTTATAATCGGAGCCGGAGTATTGTCTTCCGCAGCAGTATTATTATCGGACCCGGCAGTTTTCACACTCGGCATTTCACCCTGTACCATCGGATAATTTTTGATTTGACTTTTGTCAAAAGCATGCCCTATTTTTAAGTTTGTCAATTTTGAATGCATAAATGAATTCGCTCCGTATGTTAACGCATAAGCATCATACCCAAGAACTTGCAAATAAGCAACAACAAAACTTGCATGTTGCCCGGTATAATCGTAAACAACAATTTTTTTATCTGCGGGTAATGTTAATAAATCAAGCTTTCTGATTAAACTTAATTTAGGCGTATATTGAACGGCTCCCGGTAAATGACCTTTTTTATAATTGTATTCAGGCCAATAGTTTACGATGTAATAATCATCAGGGTTTTCCATCACTTTATCAATGCCGATTTCAAATTTTAAGCGTTTTAAAACGGTATCTGCACGAGCTTCTAAAATATCGTAACCCAATGTTTTTCCGGTATGAATTTCAGGTAAATTTGTTTTAGGAAGTTTAGGATTATCTTTGGTTTCAAGTTTTGAAGCGTATTTATCCGAAATTCGTTTTGACCATTTATTTTCAGCCGTATTAATATCCCAAGAGCTCATTCCCCATTTCATGGAATACACATTTGAATAACCGAGCATTTGCAGCATCATAGCCGAAAAGCTTGCACGATGGCTCGCATAACAAACCATTACAATTTTTTCATATGTTTGAGCAGCAACATCTTTTTTCATATAAGAAACCAAATCTCCGGGTGCAACATTAACGGCACCGTTGATATGTCCGTTAACGTAATCTCCGTGTCTGCGAACATCAATTACAAGATATTTTTTAAGATTTGCACGAACATCTTCTGCAGAAATTAAAGTTGGAATCCGTCGATTATTAATAAAATTTCCGGATTGCTCCAAAAATTGTATTAAAGCTTCATTTTCTTTAATTTCATTTTTAGGTTCTTCAATTATTTTCTTATTCTTCGGATTATCATTTGAACAACCGGTATTTAAAAAAATGACCGCAAAAAATATAATTGATAAAAAATATACTGATTTTTTCATTTGTTTAAAATTGTGTAATTAATTAAACGACGATGGTTTGTCATTATTTTTGCTTCCTTTGGCGCTAAAAATCACGCCAAAACTCTATAGCTTATTTATTTTATCCCTCGGGTAACC
>JANTGL010000031.1 GCA_024762915.1 Bacteroidales bacterium
TTTGGACACATGAGAACCATGCAGAACATATTTACAGTCAAAAATTTATTGAACAGAAAATAAATTATATACACCAAAATCCGGTTCGAGCAGGAATTGTAAATCAAGCAGAAGATTATACTTATTCAAGTGCACAAAAATATGCAGATGAAGGCGGCTTAATTGATGTAATTACAATTGATTTTTTATGGAAAACAGTTCGTTGACACATCGTGCGACTAAGGCAGGAGCCTTAGCCGAACGAGGAAAAATTATTAAACACAAATTTTGAACTAAAATGAAGAATTTTATAGTGATTTTAATTTTATCTTTAGTGTCAGCTAATAGTGCAACCTCTCAAAAAATAGTAAAAGAACTGAAAGAATATGACTATGTCTACGTTAATAAGATATTTATTGATAGCTTATTTATAAAAGAGATAACAACATCTCATTGTAAGTCTTTTTATAAAAAGAGAAAAAAATATGCAAAATTTACTATTATACCGGTTGTAAGGTTTATCGATGATTTTAATTATCTGCCGGGCACATCAATTCTTAATTATATTACAATTGATACTACATATATTACCGGATTATTAAGTTATAAAAATAATGTTTTAGGGAGAGTTTCGGCTTATTTGACTAATGCAATCTTCCCTAAAATGTCAGATAATATTTTAGATTACAAGATTATTCCGCTTAGAGATCTAGAATACGGAAATAATTACAGTTGGTATGAAAGCCCTGAAACAGACTTATGCCGTCAAGATGCTATTAACTTAGCGGAAAAAATAATTAATTTAATTAAAAAAGAAAAACCGGATTTTTATTTTATGTTCGGACCTTCACAAATTGATTTTTTTTGGTTTTTTAAAGACGGTAAATTAAAAGTATACAGTAGGTTTGAGGATAAAATTTTTGAGGAAAAAGATTTGGTAATAAAAATAAAAAAAATACCTGCAAAAAATTTTTCTACGGGGAAAGTTATTGATGGAAAATTTGAATATTATATAATGTACAAGTAAGTAAATTTTGAGAATCAGTTCACGTGCCGTACCCGGTTCACAAAGATTTTAGAATATAGCGTCCCGATATCGGAGTTTCTAATATTAACAAAAGATCCTAAAACACTAAACTATGAAGAAGTTGATTACTAATATCAAGATTGAATTTTATTTTATGCTGATTCTTTTTTTAATTTTTCAATCTTGCAAATTTCATCAACCAATAATTTCGAAAAATATTGATCAGAATAGTTTTATCGAATATGCAATTACTGATTTTGTTAAAACAGATACTTTATTTTGTAATGATAGTGTATTTTCTGTTTCATTAGATAATGTAAACAATAAGCTCTTAGTCGTAAGTATATTAGTTCGTCGCCACAAATTTTATCCAGGTCCTTATAATAAAATAGGAACAAGTTATGGTAATCTCCCAACTGATTATTTAGTAAAGGAGGATAAATTATTCCATTGGTATGATTCAACTAAATGTTTAACAAAAGATCTTGTAAAGGTTTTGAATAAATATAATCGCATTGATTCTCTAAATGTAAATAGTTTGGTAAGTTTAATTATGGTAACGGGAGGTGAAAAATCTACAGATTATTATTTTTGTAAATGTAATAAATATAAATTTAAAAAAAATATTTCTAGTGTTGCAGTTGGATGGTATAAACCGCCAAGATTGCGATGTAGGTGTAAAGATCGTTAATATTTTTGCTTAACTAATCCATTGCTAAAGTTGGGATGCCCGGTTCACAAAGATTTTAAAATATAGCGACCCGATATCGGAAAATAAACTAAACAATTTTAAAGCAGGATTTGTATAATACTGTAGAGGCAACCGGCAGACTGTCTCAGAAAAAAACAGAGACAGCTTTCGGGTCTGTCTCTGTTTCAAATATAAAATTGATGGGATTGAAGACACTTTGCAAGGATCTCCTTCTTCAACTAATCAAGTAATTCCGAGATTTTTTTTCGTAATTTTTCGGCTCTCAGGTTTTTGGCAATAATAATTCCGTCTTTATCCAAAAGAACCGTATGCGGAATGGCACTTACGGCATATAATTTACCGGCAGCACTATTCCACCCTTTCAAATCGGAAATCTGTGTCCATGTTAATCCGTCTTGTTTAATTGCTTTTACCCATGCTTCACGATTATCGTCAAACGACACACCAAAAATCTCAAAACCTTTGTCTTTATAATCGGCATAAAGTTTAACGTTATTCGGATTTTCTGCACGGCACGGACGACACCAGGCAGCCCAAAAATCAATCAATACATATTTTCCTTGAAATTGCGATAATGAAATCGGATTTCCGGTTGTATCATTCAATGTAAAATCAGGCGCTTTTTTACCGACTGCCACATTATACAAGGTTTTAACTTTATCATTTAACAGTTTATAATATACTGAAGATGAAAGCGATGTATCGATTAAATGCAACACTGAATCCAATTCTTTAACTTTCAAAGAATAAGAAAGTTCGCGATATAAAATATAAGGTACGGCAAGCGATTTATTGTTACTGCCGATATAGGATTTTGTAAAAGCCGTTTTTTCGTCATCAATCACATAATACGTCGAATCAATTTCTTTTATTAATGCTTCGTCGCCTTTTTCTTGTGCGTCAGTATATTGTTTGTATAAATCTTCCAATTTATCATTATAACTTTTCACCTCTTTATTATAGGCATCAAATGCATCTTGGACTTTCGAACCCGTTATTTTAACGTCTTCCGGTTTTTTTACGTCGGCATTAACCGTTATATCGGAATTTTCAAGAAATACGGGAATTCTGAAATGAAGTTTTTCATTCAACAAATAACACATTTCAGCTTGTTCAACAGATCCTTTTAAACTGAATTTCCCGTCTGTTACTTTAGCGGAATCAATGGTTACCCACTCTCCCGATTGACGTTTTTTTAAAGAAATAACGGAATCCTGATAACCGATAACATTGCCTTCAATATTGAAACTCTGTTTTTCTTTCGTTGATGTTTCACAAGACCAAATCAGGCTTGTTAGCAATGCAATAATTATAAATTTCTTCATTTTAATTGATTTAAATTTTTCTTTTTGATAAGTCAACAAAGATATGTATTTCGGTTTATATTCCAAATCAATAGTAAATATCGAATCTAAGACTAAAATTCAAAATTAATTTTCCCGCTGCATCATTGTCTGTTTTTTTAAAATAAATACGTATCTTTACGTTAAATTTATAAAGACAGACACATGAAGCGAGCAATTTTTCCCGGTTCTTTCGATCCCTTTACCATAGGGCACGAATCCATTGTTTTACGTGCGTTGGAACTTTTTGACGAAATTATTATTGCAATCGGATACAATTCCGAAAAAAAAGGATTTTTTTCGGTAGAAAACCGAATAAAAATCATTGAAGAAATTTTTTCGGATGAGAAAAGAGTTTCGGTAAAGAAATACAATAAACTGACGGTTGATTTTTGCAAAGAACAAAATATAAAATTCATTCTGAGAGGATTACGAACAGCATCCGATTTTGAATATGAAAGAGCCATTGCACAAATGAATCATTTTATGGAAAATGATATTGAAACTGTATTTCTGCTTACCGAAGCAAAACACACACCGGTAAGCTCAACAATTTTAAGAGAAATATTAAAATACGACGGAGATGTTTGCAAATTTATTCCGAAATGTATTGATATTAAAAAATATTTATAAAAAATAATTTCATTTTTAATCTTTTTGTCGTAAATTGAGTGAAATTCTAAATTCTGCTCAAAAATGTTGTACGAAGCATCCTATTACAGAAAACTCGATAAGCTGCAAGTCGAATGTACTTTGTGTCCGCATAATTGTATCATAAACAACGGGAAATACGGGATATGTAAAGTCAGAAAAAATGAAGACGGAATTTTATATTCATTAAATTATGAGCAATTATCCGCTGTTCATATTGACCCCGTCGAAAAAAAACCGCTTTATCATTTCTATCCCGGAAAAAGTATTTTGTCACTCGGAAGTATCGGTTGTAACTTAAATTGTAACTTTTGTCAAAACAGTCATATTTCTCAAGTAAATCCTAAAAATGAATTTCCTGCCGATACGCATAAATCTGATTTAATAATCAGTGAAGCAAAACGAATTCGTAATAATATCGGAATCGCATACACATACAACGAGCCGATTGTATGGTATGAATATATGCTTGAAACAGCGATTAAAGCAAAGGATTCTAAATTAAAAAATGTGGTTGTTTCAAACGGTTATATTAATCCGGAACCTTTATCAGAATTACTTCCGTATATTGACGCCTTTAACATTGATTTAAAAGGATTTACGGATGATTTTTATAAAAAACAAACCAATTCGGGATTACAAGCCGTAATTGACACTATTGAAATGATTGTTTCGGCAGGCAAACATCTTGAAATTACTTATTTGATTATTCCTACATTGAATGATGATATTGATAATTTCAAAAAGATGCTTAAGACTTTGGTCAGAATTTCGGGAAGAAATACCATTTTACATTTATCCCGATATTTCCCTGCTTATAAATTAAATATACCGGCAACACCGAAAGAAACACTTTTAAAATTATATCATTTAGCAAAACAACATTTAAATTATGTTTATCTCGGAAATATAATGAGTGATACCGGAAATAATACCTATTGCCCGAATTGCGGGGGAATACTTATAACCAGAACATTAGCAATTACAGGAATATCCGGTTTATCCGAAAATAAATGTATGTTTTGCAACCATAAAATACCGGGATATTTTTAAAACATATTTTAGTGTATTCTGCATAAAGAAATGTATCATTCATAAAATATACATCATATCTGAATAAAATAAAACAAAAAAACAGTAAATTTGAATCTTATATTGATTTAAGTCCTTTTAAAAAACGATCTTTAATAACTTAAAAAATTTCTTATGAAAAATTTACTTCTCTTTTCGCTTTTCTTTTTCTTTATTTCTTCCGGAACAAAAGCTCAGCAAGTCATTTCTGCAGGAGGTGATTACTATGAAAACTCAAGCGTTTCAATCAGTTGGACACTCGGAGAACCGGTTACCGAAACGATTTCAGACGGAACAACTATCCTTACTCAGGGATTTCAACAAACACACCTTTCTGCTTCGGAAATTTTCAGTATTAATTCCGATAATTTTAATATCAGTTTATTTCCGAATCCGACTCAGGATTTTATTACTTTGAAAATTTCTGATTTAAAAAATTTAAATTACAATATATCGGACATAAACGGAAAACTGTTAGATGAAGGAAAGATTATTTCTCAAAATACTGAAATCTCTGTCATAAGACTCCCTTCTGCCGTGTATTTTTTAAAAATATTTGACAATGAAGAAATAATCAAAATTTACCGAATCGTAAAACAATAAACTCTTAATTATGAAAAAAATAATTTACACTCTCAGTTTTATAATGCTGACAATCAGCATTTTTGCACAAACTCCCCAAGCGTTTAAATATCAAACAGTCATCAGAAACAGTTCCGGTGATGTCTTAGCAAATCAAAACGTCGGCATTCAACTCAGCATTCTTGAAGGCAGTGATACAGGTATGCCGGTTTATACAGAAACGTGGAACCTAACAAGCAATCAATTCGGATTAATTAACTTAAATGTTGGTGAAGGTACATCTTCCGATGACTTTTCAATAATTGGTTGGGGGAATAATAGTTATTGGTTAAAAATTGCTCTTGATGAATCCGGAGGAACCAATTACACAGACATGGGAACAAGTCAGTTATTATCTGTACCCTATGCTCTGTATTCTAATGAAAGTGCAAACGGTTCAAGCCAGTGGCTTAATAATAACTCAACTATCTATTACAACGACGGAAATGTCGGAGTCGGAACAACTACACCTTCCGGAAAACTTGTTATTCAAGCTGATGACGGTGCAGCTCCGGATTCAACACTTTTTGAAGTTAAAGATAAGTTCGGAAAACCGATTATGCGAGTTACTTCCGAAGGTGTCAGAATTTATGTTAAAGATGTAAATAAAGGGATATCCGGAGGATTTGCTGTCGGAAGATATGCTACTGCAAAGGGTTTTCCCGATACATCATATTTAGTTGTTACTCCAGACAGTACAAGAATTTATACTTCGGGAGGATTAAAAGGAATTTCAGGCGGATTTGCCGTAGGAAGATATGCTACCGCTAAAAACGGCGGTATCAATAAATATTTTTATACAGGAATTGACAGCACTCGAATTTATATAAAAAACGAACAAGTTAAGGGCAATTCGGGTGGTTTTGCCGTAGGAAGATATGCTACTGCAAAAGCCGGGGTTTCCGGATCCGTAAATTATTTTAATATAAACGCTTCCGACATTCCTGACACCATAAACCCGAGCGAACCCAGAATTATATGGTATCCTTCAAAAGAAGCTTTCCTTGTCGGAAGAGTTTTAATTGAATCTCCCGATAGTGTCGGACTGAATTCCATGGCAACCGGATTTGAATCCAAAGCCATCGGTGATTACTCACAAGCACTTGGTTACAAAGTGATTTCCAAAGGTTTAAATTCTACGGCAATCGGTTATAAATCGAGAGCAGAAGGTGAAAATTCTTATGCTTTCGGTTCAAATGTTTTGGCGGCAGATTCAAATTCCTATGCATTCGGAAATAAATCGGCTGCTTTAGCAAAAGGATCTATCGTTATCGGTATTCAAGATACAGCATACAAAAATTCATCTATGGCTCTCGGTTATAATACTAAAGCAATGGGATTAGCATCTTTTACAATGGGAGCATACACAACTTCTGTTGATACTTTAGATGTTGCTATGGGCTATCATACAATAGCAAGCGGCGGCGGTTCAACCGCAATGGGTTGGTATTCTCAAGCAAAAGGCGGTGCTTCATTAGCCATGGGGGATTCAACAAATGCAGAAGGAATAGCTTCTCTTGCTATGGGATCACATACTTTGGCTTCCGGAGAATCATCAACAGCCATGGGAATTGCAACAATTGCAAGCGGTGATAATTCTACGGCACTCGGAGATTCAACTCTTGCAGGCGGATTTGCTTCAACAGCAATGGGTTATCAAACAGAAGCACACGGTTTTCATTCATTTGCTATGGGAAGTAATACGGTTGCTTGGGGCGAATCATCCGTAGCAATGGGTTTTGAAACCCATGCAAACGGTTTATTTTCACTTGCAATAGGGAATATGTCTGTGGCTGATAATGATGCATCCGTTGCCATAGGCGATCAAACAACAGCGAACGGTTTGGCATCTTGGTCTGCAGGAACACATACCGTTGCTAACGGAGATGCTTCTACGGCATTCGGGTTCTATACACATGCCGTAGCCGGCGGAAGTTTTGTTTTGGGCGGTTATAACGAAGTTTTTTCAGGGAATAATGCATATGATCCTTTAAGTGCTTTGTTTGTAATTGGAAACGGAACAACTGAAGGAACCAGACATAATGCTTTTACGGTTTTAAAATCAGGAAATATCGGCATCAATACAAATACTCCGACTGAACTTTTTACCGTCAACGGTAACGGTCGTTTTATGGGTAATCTTTCCTACACAGGAAGTTTAATAAATGCAAAAAAAACAGATATTAACTCAACTTTTAAAACGGGATATAAAATATTTAAAATATCTGAAATTGAAGATTTTATTAATAAAAATAAACATCTGCCGTGGATAAGTTCTGATATTTATGTAAAAGACGGAATTGATATTTCTCAATTGAGTATTAAAACACTTGAATCTGTCGAAAATCAACAATTACAAATTATTAAATTAAATAATCAACTTACGGAAAAGGATAAAACTATTAAAGAATTAGAAAATAAAGTTGATGAAATGAATAGTCGATTAACAGAAATTGAGAATATGCTGAAGGTCGAAAAAAAATAATTTTATAATAAATTATTGTACGAATCAGGGTTTTGCTTTAAGTGAAACCCTGATTTTGTAAAAAACTATAAACCGAAAAGATGAAAATAAGACAAGCACAATTTGCCGGAAAATTTTATCCTTCGGATAAAATCGAATTGCAAAATTTAATTTCAAAAATTCGAGATACCGAAATTGATTTAATAAAACTGAATTTGGCAAAAAACAAAATTATCGGCGGCATTGTACCTCATGCCGGGTATATTTACTCCGCTTACCAAGCTGTTTATTTTTTTGAAATACTGAAAGCATCCGAACAAAAATTTGACACTTTTATAATCATTAACCCCAACCATACCGGCTACGGTGAAGCAATCAATCTTGATACAAATGATGCATGGGAAACACCGCTCGGGATTACAAAAATTGATGCAGATTTAAACAACTTACTAAACTTCCCGAAATCAGAAATTGCTCATAATTATGAACATTCCGGAGAAGTCATGCTGCCTTTATTACAATATTTTCTTAATTATGATTTTAAAATTCTTCCGTTTACAATTGGGGAACAAAATTATTATAATACACAACTTATTGCAAGTCAATTAAGAATGGCATCCTTAAAATTAAATCGAAAAATATGTATCATTGCTTCTACTGATTTTTCACATTATGTCAGTCCGGAAGAAGGTAAACAAAAAGATGCAAAAGCAATTCATGAAATTTTAAACTTGAATCCGGAAAAACTAATTAAAACCGTAAAAGAAAATCATATTTCAATGTGCGGCTACGGTCCCGTTTCCGCCCTTCTTGAATATGCAAATTCCTGCACCGATAAAGCCAAAGCAAAACTTCTGAAATACGGAAACTCCGGAGACGTCTATCCCTCTGCCGAGGTTGTGGATTACGCTTCTTTTTTGATTTATGAAACACACGGAAAAACATTTTAACAAAAAATGATAATTGCCGACAAATATTATAACAAACAGAAAAAATCTGTGCTATTTGTGAAATCTGTGTGAAAAAATATTACCGACGGATATTCATTCTATATGACATTAAAAATATTAAAAAAGAAACATATAAAAAAAATATCATATTTTTGCCCGATGCAACAACTAAATCTTCCGGAAGTCAATTTGAAGGTAATGAATGAAAACAACAAACTGAAAGTTTTCGATATTATCAGAAAAAAATATGTTGCATTAACGCCTGAGGAACACGTTAGACAACAATTTATTCATTATCTGATAAATGAAAAACATTTTCCGAAGAGCTTGCTCTCCGTAGAAAAGCAATTAAAAGTTTACGATACCGAAAAACGTGCCGATATTGTTTTGTATAACACGAATTTAAATCCCATTGTTATTGTTGAATGCAAAGCTCCCGAAGTAACTGTTACTCAAAAAACATTTGACCAAATTGCAAGATACAATATGACATTTAAAGCGGAATATTTAATCGTTACAAACGGACTGAAACATTATTGCTGCAAACCTGATTATAAGAATAATACATACGAGTTTTTAAAAGGGATACCGGATTATGATAAAATTGTGAATTAAAAATTATGAGTTATGAATTAAAATTGTAATATTCTCGAACAAACACTGATTTCAAAACATCCGAAGGACTTGTGAACATCTCCTAAAAAAACAAACAACAAACAAATGAAAATCAAAGATATAACAAACTACTTAGAAAGCATCGCTCCCCTGTCTCTGCAGGAATCATATGATAATGCAGGGCTCATTACCGGAAATAAAAATACAGAGCTGACCGGGGTATTAATAACTTTGGACACCATTCCCGAAGTTATTGACGAAGCAATTGAAAAAAATACAAATCTCATTATTTCCCATCATCCGATAATTTTTAAAGGATTGAAAAAAATTAACGGAAATAATTATATTGAGCAAACAATTATTAAAGCAATTAAAAATGATATTGCAATTTATGCCGTTCATACAAATCTTGATAATATCAATGAAGGTGTCAATGCAATTCTGTGTAAAAAATTAAGCTTGATTAATTGCAAACCTTTGTTACCGAAAGAAAACCAACTCCGTAAATTAGTAACATTTGTTCCGGCAGAACATATTGAGAAAATTCAAGAAGCAATTTTTGCTGCCGGCGCAGGGCATATCGGAAATTATGACAATTGCAGTTTTAATGCTGAAGGAACAGGGACTTTTCGTGCAGAAGAAAACACCAATCCTTTTATAGGTGAAAAAAACAAATTTCATAAGGAACCGGAAATAAGATTAGAAACGGTTTTTCCTTATTATCTGGAAAGCAAAATTATTAATGTGTTAATTCAAACACATCCCTATGAAGAAGTTGCTTATGATATCTACACTTTAAAAAATATGTTTGAAAAAACCGGTGCCGGAATGATTGGTGAAATAAAAACGGAGCTATCTGAAATTGATTTTCTGAAAAAAATTAAATCGACTTTAAACGCCGGAGTCATAAGACATACAAAATTGCTGAACAAACCGATAAAAAAAGTTGCCCTGTGCGGAGGAAGCGGAAGTTTTCTGTTAAAACATGCAATTCAACAAAAAACGGATATTTACGTCAGTGCCGACTTTAAATATCACGAATTCTTTGATGCTGATAATAAGATACTTATTGCCGATGCCGGACATTTCGAAACCGAACAATTCACAAAAGAATTAATTTTTGATATTCTTACAAAAAAATTTAATAACTTTGCATGCTTTTTATCGAAAGTAAATACAAATCCGATTAACTATTTATAGACCATGGCAGATACAGTAAATCAAACAGAAGAACAAAAATTAAAATTGTTGTTTCAATTACAAACGATTGATTCGCATATTGATGAGATAAGAACATTAAGAGGTGAATTACCGCTTCAAATTAGTGATTTAGAAGACGAAATTGTAGGACTTGAAACAAGAACCGCTAAATTCAAGGACGAAATTGAAACTTTTACAACCGGATTAAACGATTACAAAAATAAGATTGTTGAATCGGAAGAAAAAGTTAAAAAATACGAAAAACAACAAATGACGGTTAAAAATAACCGAGAATTTGACTCATTAAATAAAGAAATCGAATTTCAAAATCTTGAAATTGAATTAAGCGAAAAAAGGATTAAAGAATACAAGGAAAAAATAAAAGCAGAAAAAGAGCATATTAAGGAAATTAAAGAAATTATCAAAGAGAAAAAAGCAGAATTAAAAGAAAAAAAAGACGAACTTGAAGATATCACCGGAGAAACCAGAGTTGAAGAAGAAAAATTACAAAAAGAATCCGAAAAAATAAGTACTCAAATTGAAGAACGTCTGACAAAAGCTTATACCAGAATACGTAATAACGTTAAAAACGGAATTGCCGTTGCGATAATTGACAGAGGTGCTTGCGGAGGTTGCCACAATAAAATTCCGCCGCAAAGACAATTGGATATTGCAAACAGAAAAAAAATTATCGTTTGTGAACATTGCGGAAGAATATTAATCGACCCGCTCTTTGCTGATGAAATAAAATAAATTCCTTTTTTCAAAAATTCTTAACCCGAAATTTATTTAGATTATCGGGTTTTTTTATGTTATCAAAACACAGATATTAACTCAATATTATTTCTTTGTTATATTTTTTATATTTTTACAAAGCATAAATAACTGAAATATCCATTTTCTATGTTAAAAAAGAATAATAAATCCCCGGTTTTCCTTATTATTTTTTTCTCAGGTTTTTCATTCCTTATTTATGAAGTCAGTTGGAACAGGTATTTATCTTTTATTCTTGGTACAACGGTAACCGCATCAACAATTGTTTTGACTGCATTCATGGCCGGCTTTGGTCTCGGAGCTTTAATACTCAGCAAATTTGCAAATAATACAAGCAATCCGGGTCGTTTTTTAGCCAAATTATTAAGTAGTATCGGCATCATAAGTTTAATCAATTTCTTTATTATTCAGAATATCATTCAATCGCTATACGGGACTTTTTCAAGCTTATTTACAGCCGATCTTGTATTTTTTTCAGTCATATTTATTTTGCTGTTAATTCCTGCTTTTTTTATGGGAGGAATCATTCCGCTTGTAAGCAGAATAGCTGTTTCAGAAAAAAATGAAATAGCAACAAATATGGGTAACATCTATGCTTTTGAAACTCTGGGCAGTACAGTAGGCGGATTAACGGCCGGTTTTATTTTATTGGGTACAATCGGTCAAAAAGAAACAATTTTTACGGCTGTAATTATAAATTTGATTTTGGCTGCTTATCTGTTTTTCTCAAAGAAATTCAGTCATTTAATAAAAAAACCTGAAGAAAAAGTCAGAAAAAATAAAGCTGAAAATAATTCCGAAAAATCGGGAAAAATTGCAAGAATTTCTACATTATTTATCGGCTTTGCAATTTTAGCAATGCAAATTATTTGGATACGAATTTTCAGAACTTATTTTACAAATACAAGTTACACTTTTACTTTAATTACAAGTTTTGTTATTCTCGGCTTATTTATCGGCAGCAGATACTACAAAAAACAAGGAAACCGCATAAAAAACAATGATATTGCAATGTTGAAATCAATTGTTTTGATAAGTATTTTTTCGCTTATCGGTTTAATTTTCTTAATAAAATTACCTGAAATCCTTCTTTTTCCTTTCGGAGAAACAATTGATAATCAATATATTCGCTTACTGTTAGTTCCGATTATTGCATCATTTTTAATTGTTTTACCGTCGGCAGTTATTTCAGGATTTGCGTTTCCTTTGGCTTGCAAAATGAACTCTGACAATACCGAAAATATCAGTAAAACAGTAGGACGGATACTAACACTGAATACAATCGGTTCAGTTATGGGACCGCTTGCAGCAAGCTTTTTATTTATTCCTTTTTTCGGAGTCGGAAAATCATTGCTTATTATTGCATTTTTACTTTCCGTGTCAGCAATTTATATTATATATTTCCTTAAACCGATTAATAAAATTTCAAATCTGAAAATTTTCCTGACCGTAAAAATCATTGTGTTATTACTTATTATTTTTTCCGTAAGTTTAATTCAATTTGTACCTCCGTCCGTAATAAAATCTGAAAAAAAAATATTAACATACAAAGAAACCATTGAGGGAACTGTCATAGTCGTTGATGAAAAACAGAAAGGGGTTTTCGGTAAAAGCACTTTTGTTAATAACAGTTCTGTCATCGGTTCAAATTATGATGCTGTTAAAGCCGTAAAAATGATCGGGCATATTCCGTTTTTTGCCGGAATAAAATGCAAAAATGCATTAATCATCGGTTTTGGTGTCGGTGTGACAACATCCGCAATAGCCTCTCATGAGGAAGTTAAACATATAGATTGTGTTGAATTGATACCGGGATTAGTAAATTCTGCATTTAATTATAAAGAATTTAATTCTGAAATTTATAATGATAAAAGATTAAATATTATAGCCGGTGACGGAAGACATTATCTTCAGGCAACTGAAAAAAAATACGATTTAATTTCGTGCGATCCGACGCATCCCGTTCTGGGTTCCGGAAATTTATACACTCGGGAATATTTCAAGCAAGTTTATGAACATTTGAATTCTGCCGGTATGGTTTCACAATATTTGCCTCTTCATAAATTAAGATTAGAAGATTTACTGGGTATTATTAAAACATTTCATTCCGTTTTTAATAACTCAACCGTCTGGTTGGGACAATATCATGCAATTCTTATGGGAAAAAAAGAATCCGGAAAAATTGATTTCAATTATTGGAAAAATAAAATAAATCAAATGCCTAAAGATGATTTTTTCTATTTTGAGCCCTATCATATTGCTGCAAATATTATTTTTGACAGTGAAAAAATTGAAGACTTTTCAAAAAATATTAAAATAAATACTGATGATTTAAGCTATACTGAATTTTTCTCTTTTGATTGTTTTAATAAAAATAATATTTATAATAATTTAAAATACTTTTCAGAAAACCGTTGCAAAACAGAGAATGTTTTTTCAAATATATACGACATTCGAAAAATGAACAGATTTATTGAGGGGAATAAGAAATTAACAGAAAGCTTGTATTTTTCTTTAAAAGAAGACAAAAAAAATGCGTTAAACAGCCTTCTTGAGGCAAAATCGATAAATCCTGAAGATCAAGAACTTACATTTCTTTTAAAATTTTATTTCGGCCAAAGAAATTAATTAATTATCTATAAATGTTTTCTTTAAAAAAGCAGCTTTCTAAAAATGCTTTGTCCTATTATAAAAATTAATTAAATTGCGTCAATTTTTGTGCAACCAAATAGGTTGTTTAACATCAAAAAAGTGCTATTTATTTAATCACTAATAAAATTATTTTAATTATGAGAAAATCGTTATTTACTCTGTTTTTTGCAGTAATATTTTTTTCTGTCGGTTTTTCCCAAAAATCTACGGAAATAAAACTTCAAGCAAATAAAAACAGTTTTAAGGTAAGTACTTCGAAAAGTACAGGATTTACGATTAACAGTTCAATATCTGAACTCACATTAAATCCCGTTGCGTTTAAAAAAGGAAATTTTATGACTTTGGAGAATCAAAGTCTGGTTAGAATCTATGATGAAGGAATGCCGAATATTCCGGTTATTTCAAAATTAATAGAAGTACCTCAAGGAGCAGAAGTTGAACTAATCATAAAAAGTTATGATGAAGAAATCATAAAACTTTCAGATTACGGTATTACGGATAAAATTCAACCTGCACTTCGTTCTCAATCAAAAAGTGAAGACGGAGTTCCTTTTGCCATCAAAGAAAGTGTTTATAATACTGATAAATTTATTAATACAAAAACTGCAGTTTATGCAGATGCAGGACAAATGCGAGCAAATCGTCTCGGAAGAATTGAGATAAGACCGATTCAATATAATCCTGCAAAAAATACTCTTCGCGTATTGAATAATCTTGTTATTGAAGTTACATTTAAAAATGCTGATATAGCAAAAACGGAAGCTCTAAAAAGAAAATATTCTTCTCCGTATTTCAATAATATGTTATCAAATTTAATTTTGAACTTTGATGTAAATTCCAATAAAGAATTAATTACACAAGCACCTACGCATATGGTTATTGTTTCAGACAGAATGTTTGAAGCACAATTAGCTCCTTTTATTGCTTGGAAAGTTAAAAAAGGTTTTGAGGTTACTGTCGGATATACGGATGTAATCGGAACAACAACATCAGCAATTAAATCTTATCTACAAGGAATTTATGAAGGATCCGACCCGATGAGCTTTGTTTTATTTGTCGGTGATGTTCAACAAATTCCTGCTTGGAGCGGAAGTGCCGGCTCTCATGTTACGGATTTAAGATATTGCGAATATACCGGTGACGATTTACCTGAAGTTTATTACGGACGTTTTTCAGCTCAAACTACGGCTCAATTACAACCGCAAATTGATAAAACATTAATGTATGAACAATACACAATGTCGGATCCTTCATATTTATCGGAAACGCTTCTTGTTACCGGAGATGACAGCAGTCATGAATTGACTTGGGGTAACGGACAAATGTGGTATGGTGATAATTATTATTTTAATAACAGCAATAATATTAATAATCATTTATTCCTTCAACCTGCAGATAACGGAGCCGTTCATACTGAAATTATAAATAATGTTAATTCAGGAATTGCATTTGCAAATTATTCTGCACATTGCAGCTCTGACGGATGGGCAACACCTTCATTCTC
>JANTGL010000032.1 GCA_024762915.1 Bacteroidales bacterium
AATAACACCGCCCATTTTTTTCAAGTATTGTGACCCTTTATGCCACATATGAATTAAAGAAATTTTCATAATCGGTTTTCGATAAGGCGGAAGTTCCATAACAAACGGAGCATCTTTCGATTTAAAAATAAGTTTCTTAAATAATTTGGCAACCAAAATGGATAATAAAATACCCGTCCCGTATATCAAAAACAATACACTTCCTGCATTATCAGGAAACACGGCTCCGATAATTACCAAATAAACCGGTAATCTGGCACTGCATGACATAAAAGGATTAATCAACATAGTGAGTAATCTGTCGTTTCGGCTTTCCAACGTTCGGGTTGCCATCACGGCCGGAACATTGCATCCGAAACCCATGACCAAAGGAATAAACGATTTTCCGTGTAAACCGATTTTATGCATCAATTTATCGGTAATAAAGGCAGCTCTTGCCATATAACCGGTATCTTCCATAAAGGAAATTATAAAAAAGAGGATTAAAATATTGGGTAAAAATACAATAACCCCGCCTACTCCGCCAATTATTCCGTCTGCAATTAAATCTTTGAGCATACCGTCAGGCATCACATTATTGATTAATTTTGCCAAAAGAGAAACACCGTTTTCAATCCAAGTCATCGGATATGCACCCAAAGAGAATGTTAATTGAAACATCAGCCACATAAAAAAGATAAAAATCGGAATACCCCAAAATTTGTGCGTTAAAATTTTATCAATTTTTTGAGTTCGTGTTTTTCCGTTAACTTTATTTCTTTTATAAGTTTCTTTTAAAGCCCCTCTTATAAATCCGTAACGCGCATCCGTAATTAATGTTTCAGTATCATCTTTTAAATTAGTTTCTAATTTTTTTATTGCATTTTCGGCTGTTTTACTAATTTCTTTTCCGTTATTTAATTTTTCTGTTCTTTTTTGAATAATTTTATCTTTTTCCAATAAACTTAAAGCCAGAAAACGCGGAGCAACTTTGCTTGTCAATGATACATTTTCGCGTATATAAATTTTTTCCTGAATGGCGGAAATTGCTTTTTCAATTGATTTTCCGTAATTAATATGAATATGTCTTACAATCGGTTCATTATCTTCGTAAACCTTAATTAATTCATCAAATAAATCGGGAATTCCTTTTCCTGCTGATGCAACCGTAGGAATAATCGGTACGCCGATCATCTTTGCAAGATTCTCGAAATCAAACTTATCCCCTCTTTTCTCAAGTTCGTCATACATATTTAGGGCAATAACGAGTTTAATGTCCATATCAATGAGACGTGTGGTCAGATAGAGGTTTCGTTCTAAATTTGAAACATCAACAACATTAACGACAATATCAGGAATTTCGTCAAATATATGTTCTCTTACATACAGTTCTTCAGGAGAATAAGCCGTAATAGAATAGGTTCCGGGTAAATCGGTAATGTTAAATTTATATCCGTGATAGCGACGACTTGCCTTTTTTGCATCCACTGTAACACCGCCGTAATTTCCGACATGTTCTTTTGAACCGGTAATATTATTGAACAAAGTTGTCTTTCCGCAATTCGGATTTCCTACCAAAGCAATATTAATATGACGGCTTTTTTTCTTTGCTGAACTTTTCAGAACATTATTTCCGACGGTTCCTCTAAATTCATTTTTAATGTAATCTTTTGCTTCATTTTCCGTAATAACTTCCACAAGCTCAGCTTCACTTCTTCTGAGCGAAATATGATACCCCATAATACTGTATTCAATGGGATCTTTTAAAGGTGCATTTTTAATTACCGTTACGGTTTCACTTTTAATAAAACCCATTTCAGTTATTCTTTTCCTGAATGCACCGCGTCCCTTTACTTTCGTTATTACACCCCTTTCGTTATTCTTCAGCTCTGATAAATTCATTCTTTCTCAATATCATTTTTCTTTGCAAAAATAACGATTCGAAATTTCATCGACAATACCAACATATAGGTAATTTTTCTGCAAAAAACATATTACCCACAATAATTTTTCCGTTTTATTAAAATTAAAGTGTTAATTTTGCCGAAAATAATAATTAATGACAAATAAAAACCTCAAACAATTTCTTGAAAAAAAACTGCATAAATCTTTTTCCGATTTTCTGGTTTTTGAAGAAGGTATCGATGTTTCAGTACAAATAAAATATGAAAAAGCAACCATCGAGTTTATAGACAAAGATGAAGAAATAAGACCTTTAAAAGAACTTGAAACAATTCTTGATAATCATGAAAAATCAATTGACGATAAAAAAAATGCTTTAATTGAACTCAGTATGTCGGGAGATGTAAAAGCATACCGAATTATTGAGAAATATAAAGATACTTGTGAGGATCAATTAAAAAGTTGGGCAATTTTAGCTTTCCAAAAAAGCAGAGCTCATATTGAGCATGAGTTAAGCGACGATGACAAAATATATATTTCTTCGGGGCTGGGTGGTTCGGGAAATAAACTCAGATATTTTTTTGTTCTGACAAGCAATAACAAAGAACAATTTACCGATTTTCAAAAAAACTTATTAACAAAAGAAATTAAATTTTCTTTAGATAAAAATGACAGCATTGCCGAAAAAATTACGTTTTACGATTATTTTGTAAGTATTCTTTGCTTGGTTCCGCTTCAAATCAGTCCGGATACAATTCTTTCCGGTATTTTAAATGAAACCAAAGAATTCGGGAACTTTCTTTCCGATGAAATTATCGCTACAAATACAGAAGTTTTTTCGGAAGAAAAAATCATTAAATTAATTGACCATGATCCCGAAATTCAAAATGAACTGAGTTTATCGGAAAATGAAGATATCAATTTAGATTTTCTCAACATGGAGGGAAATGAGTTTGATGATTTTGATGACGATGATTTTGAAGATGATGATTTCGACGATTTTGAAGATGATGAAGATGATTTCTTGTAATCAAGATTTATAAAAAAACGATTTCATTAATTAAGGTTTCACCGACTTCTTCATTTAATCGTTTAATAATTTGGCTTTTCATCATGGATAGTTCATGTTTTACGACAGAAGAACTTAACTTTACATAAAAAGCTGATTTACTGATTTTTATAAATTCAGTTTGGCGTTCCACATTGAGACCGACAATTTTTCCCCAAGAATTTTGCAATTTTATTTCTTTAATTTTTCTGTCACCGCCGTAAATTTTCAGAAAGCGTTGAATGACATCTCTTAAGGGTTCCGTATTGGTTCTTCTCATAATTTTTGTGCGTTTTAAATCATTAATAACATTTGTAAAACTACAAAAATTTTAACTGCCGGAAGGACAAATTTGCACTTCTCTCTCAATTTCAATACCAAATTTCAGAAACACGGCTTTTTGTATTTTTTCAGAAAATTTCAATATTGTTTTACCGTCGGCATTATCGTAATTTACAATTACAAGTGCTTGTTTTTCGTGAATTCCTGCACCGTTTTCTTTTTTTCCTTTTAATCCGCACAGGTCAATCAATTGCCCGGCAGCTAATTTAATTTTATTTTCACCGGCAGGATATGATACAAGTTCGGGAAAATTTTTAATTAACATTTCAAATTGTTGCTTCGAAATAATCGGATTTTTAAAAAAACTTCCGGCATTCGGTAAATCTTCCGGATTGGGTAATTTTCTTTCTCTGATTCGGATAACTGCATCACGTACATCTCTTATTGAAGGATTTTTATTCTTGATTTCATTTTGCAAATTCCCGTACGCTAATTTTAATGTCGGAAATTTTGATAATTTAAACGTAACATTTAAAATAATGTATCGGTTTTTTAATTCATTCTTAAAAATGCTGTTACGGTATGCAAAATGACATTCCTCATTGATAAAAATCTTTTTTTTTCCGTTTTTAACATCTACGACTTCAAGCTCTTCAATAACATCTTTTACTTCAACACCGTATGCACCTATATTTTGTACTGGTGATGCACCGACAGTTCCGGGAATTAAAGAAAGGTTTTCAATTCCGCCGTAATTGTTATTAACACACCAATCAACAAATTCATCCCAAATTTCGCCGGCTGACACTTTTACAAAAACAGATTGTTCATCCTTTTTAACAATTTCAATTCCTTTATTTCGCATCAAAATTAAGAGATCTTCCACATCTTTGGTAAACAGCATATTACTTCCGCTGCCTAATATTATTTTTTTTTTATCTCTGACAAAATCAGACTTAAGAATTTCAAATAATTCCGTTTCTGTTTCACAAAAAAAAGAATACAATGCATTAACATCAATGTTAAACGTATTGTATTCTTTTAAAGATATTTTTTGTGTCGGCTTCATTAAAGCTACACTTCTTCTTCTTTTAATGCAGAATCCACCTTAACTTTAAGCACAAAATATTTATTATTATCATCTGCCGGGAAAAACATATAATCCAAAGGATTTCCTGTTTTTCTGGTAATATCGATTAAACCTAAACCGGCACCGCCTTTACCCGAAATTTTTCCTTCGCGCAATTGTTTTTTATACATTGCTTTTAATTCTTCAGGAGTACAAGCATTAAGTTCGTCAATAGCAGTTCTTAAACTTTCCTCTTGTTTATTATTTACTACATTTGCAGTAATAATATGATAGGCTTCATTTTTTCTGCCTAACATAAATAATCCCTTTCCGAAGCTGATATCATGAAACATATTATTTGAATGCTTCGTCATATTTTGAAGAATCTCAATTAAGGAATGATGCAAAGTTCTTTGGACTTTAGGAGCTTCATTTAATTTTTCGGTATCTTCACTTGTTAATGCCGTAAAAACTTTTGTAATCGTATGATTAAATTTACCGACATATACCAATGAAATTCCGTGATCTTCAAAACTATCGTAAAGCAACAATAAGGAGCTTAAAAAAGCAGAATCAAAATCTCTCATAATTTAATTTTTTTCAAAAATAATATTTTTATATGATTTAAACCGTAAAACTTTATATTTGTTGAAAATTAATCAAATTTTATACCGGTATGAAAAAATATAGAAAATTTAATTTATTAATTCTAAGTATCCTATTCACAAGCAATATTTTTGCTCAACAAAATTCCTTTAAAAAAATAACGGTTGACGATTTATGGAAAAATTGGTCTTTTTGGACAAATTCCGTTTACGGTGTTCGTTCAATGAATGACGGAATTCATTATACAACACTTGACCGTTCCGGGAATATTTATAAATACAGTTATGAAACAGGCGGTGTAACCGACACGATTTTTAAAGCTGTTGATGCAGGAATAAATCCCGAAGATTATGAATTTAACTCCGATGAAAGTAAAATTTTATTGCAAACAAACTATAAACGAATTTACAGAAGATCTTTTACGGCTGAATATTTTGTTTATAATGTTCAAACAAAAAAACTGAATCCTGTTTCGGAAAACGGGAAACAACAAATTGCAAGTTTTTCACCTGATTCTAAAAAAATTGCTTTTATCAGAACAAATAACATATATATTAAAAATTTAGAAAACGGAAATGAAACACAAATAACTTTTGACGGTGAACATAATAAAATAATAAACGGTATTCCGGATTGGGTTTACGAAGAAGAATTTGAATTTAATAAAGCCTATGAATGGTCACCCGACGGGAACAAATTAGCATACATAAAATTTGACGAATCAAAAGTTCGTATGTTCGGGATGACGATGTTTGCGGGAAGTAATCCGGAATTAATTAAAAACAAATTATATCCCGAATGTCGATCATTTAAATATCCGAAAGCCGGCGAAGACAACTCTGTTGTCAGCGTTCATATTTACGATATCAATTCCGATAAAACTACTACTGCAGACATAGGAGATAATACTGATATTTACATCCCTCGAATTCGTTGGACAAAAAATGTTAACAGACTTGCAATTTTCAGATTAAACCGTTTGCAAAACAAGTTTGAGCTGCTTTATGCAAATCCTGAAACAGGAAAGACAAATATTTCCTACACTGAAACAAACAAATATTACATCGATGAAACCGATTTTGACAAACTGCAATTTCTTGATGGCGGCAAATACTTTGTGATGACAAGCGAACGAGACGGATACCGTCATTTATATCTTCATGACATCAACGGAAAAGAAATCAAAAAACTTACTTCCGGAAAAAATGAAGTCAGCGATTTTTACGGTTATGATAAAAACAGAAAATTATTTTATTTTCAAGCCGTTGACGGTTCACCGATAAACAGAGCCGTGTTCAATGTAAATATGAAAGGAAAAGTAAAAAAACTTTCGGTACAAACCGGAACAAACAATGCCGAATTCAGTAAAAATTTCAATTATTTTATAAACTTTTTTTCAAATTCGGAAACACCTAAAATTGTTACACTGCATAATTCAAAAGGGAAACTTATAAGAACTTTGGTTAACAATGAAAGAGTAAAAAAACTTGCCGAAGAATACGGCGGTGTTAACAAAGAATTTTTCACATTTAAAACTTCCGAAAATATTGAATTAAATGCTTGGATGATTAAACCTCCGAATTTTGACAACACAAAAAAATATCCCGTCATTATCACACAATACAGCGGACCGGGTTCTCAAGAAGTACTGAACAGATGGGATTTCGGATGGAATAATCTGTTAGCACAAGAGGGAGCAATTGTTGTTTGTGTCGATTCACGCGGAACGGGTGCAAGAGATGAAAAATTCCGTAAACAAACATATTTACAACTCGGAAAATATGAAACAATTGATTTAATTGAAACAGCAAAATATCTCCAAAAACAAAATTATGTTAATCCGAGTAAAATCGGAATTTGGGGATGGAGCTACGGCGGATTTATGACTTCACTGTGCATGACTAAAGGAGCCGATTATTTTTCAACGGGTATTGCCGTTGCACCCGTAACCAATTGGCGTTATTACGATAACATTTATACCGAACGATTTATGCGAACACCGCAAGAAAATCCGAACGGATATGATGATAACTCACCGATAAATTTTGCCGATAAATTAAAAGGAGATTTTCTGCTGGTTCACGGATTGGGTGATGATAACGTTCATTTTCAAAATTCTGCAGAATTTTCGGAAGCATTGGTCCAAGCAAATAAACAGTTCAACGAATTTTTCTACACAAATCGAAATCACAGCATATACGGAGGCAATACACGATATCATCTTTACACAATGATGCTTAACTTTTGGAAAAAACATTTGCTGAATTAAAGATTTTTATATTTTTGCACTCCTTAAGATATTGCCCGGATGGCGGAATTGGCAGACGCGCATGATTCAGGTTCATGTGTCCGCAAGGACATGCAGGTTCGACCCCTGTTCCGGGCACAAACTCCTCTTTTCGAGGAGTTTTTTTATTTATTATTCCGAAAATATTAAAAAAATTGTATTTTTACAAATTAAGAATTTATATACATTTACTTTCGTTCAGAATAAATTACAATGACAATTAAAGATAAAAACTTTATTGATACTGACAAATTTAAAAGTTTCTTTCAAAATAATAAAGCCGTAATGCTTGAAATTGATGTTAAATCCAATAACATTAAAGATGCAAACAATGCTGCGGTTAATTTCTACGGTTATCCAAAAGAAACTTTACTGCAAAAAAAAATTTCCGATCTTAATATTCTTCCCGCTGAAAAGATAAAACAAAAAATGGAGGAAGCACAAAAAAACAAATCAAATTTTTTTGAGTTTCAACATCAACTCGCAAACGGCAAAATAAGGGAAGTTGAAGTTTATGCTTCACCTTTTCCTTATAAAGGCAAAATGCACATGTTTGCAATGATTTCAGATATAAGTGAACGTGTTAAAGCGCAAAACGAACTTAAAAAACAAATTGAAGAATATACGTCTTTATATGAAGAATATAAAACAATAAATGAAGAATTAAAAAAGAAAAACGAAGAATATGCAGCTTTAAATGAAGAATACCTGTCGATAAATGAAGAACTGACTGAAAAAAACAAAGAATACCTTGCATTAAACGAAGAATACAAATCACAAAATGAAGCTCTGAAAAAAGCAAAGAAAATTGCCGAAGAAAACCAAGCAAAAATAAATGAATTGGCAAATCTTCTGCCACAAGCCATTTACGAATGTGATATTGACGGAAACTTAACCTATGTCAATGACCGTGCTTATGAATTTTTCGGTTACACACCGGAAGAATTGGATAAAGGTATAAATCTCTTCCAAGCATTAGCTCCGGAATCGCATGAAAAAGCAAAAACTGATATTCAAAAAGTTCTGAAAAAAGAATCCCCGGATAATCCCGATTTTATTGCTTTAAGAAAAGACGGAACAACTTTTCCCGTTCAAATCTATTCTTCGCCTATTTTCAAAAATAATAAACCGGCAGGTCTCCGAGGCGTTATTATTGATACTTCGTTAATAAAAAATGCTGAAAGAGAAATTAAAACACAAAATAAAAAATTAAAACAAATAACTGAAATTGAAAAAATCGGAACGTTTGATTGGGACTTAAAAACCAATTTAACTACATGGAATGATGAAATGTTTTCCATTCACGGGATCCCGAAGCAGGTACCGATGCCTTATGAAAATTGGGTAAAATGTATCCATCCCGAGGATGTTGAAAAAACCACTTCCATACTCGCCGAATCAATTACAACAAAGAATCCAAGATTTGCCGAGTTCAGAATTCTGCGACCTGACGGAGAAATCAGATATGCACGGGCTTCTGCAACAGTTATTACGGATGAATCCGGAAATGTAACAAATTCGATAGGAACAACCGTTGATATAACAGAGAAGAAAAAAACTCAAAACCAAATTAAAAAACAACTTCGAGAAATTGAATTATTAAACACCAACATCCCGACTGTTATTTGGCGATTACAATTTGACAAAAAAGGGAATTTTATAAATACATACAGTTCAGATGTTATCGACAATTTTCTTGCACTGCCGGAAGGTACTGTTAACAATGATTGGAACAAATTTTTTGAATATGTAAAACCGGAATATAAAAATCTGCTTTTTAAAAATTTAAAAGAAGCATTTGAACATCCCGGCCAAGTTTTTTCGGCTGATTACAAAATCTTAAAAGCAGACGGAGAAGAAGCATGGTTTTCTTCAAGAGGCAAAGCAATTGAAGAAAATAATGAATTAGTCGGATACGGAACAACAATTGATATTACCGAAAAGAAAAAAATCGAAAATGAAATAATAGAAGCAAAAAACAATTCAGAAGAAAATGAAGCAAAATTCAAAGGTATATTTGATTTCTCTCCGCAACCGATTTCAATAACGGATATGTCAGGCAAATTTATTGAAATAAATAACAAACTGTGTGAAATTTCAGGTTATACAAAGAATGAAATTAAAGGTAAAAAAGTTACGGATATCGGGTTCTATTCTAAAGAAGACAGAGAAATATTTCTGGAGAATTTAAAAGAAACCGGTAAAGCAGATAATATGGAATTTTCTTTTTATGATAAAAACCATAGTTCAATCGAAACCTTAATAAATGCTACATTCTTTAAAATTAAAGACAAGCAATATATTTTGTCAATGATTACTGACATTTCTAAACGAAAAAAAATCGAGAACGAATTGATAAATGCAAAAGATAAAGCTGAAGAAAGCGATCGGTTAAAAAATGAATTTATCAATAATATGTCGCATGAAATAAGAACTCCGATGAACGGAATTCTGGGTTTTTCGGAATTATTAAGCAGCCCGGATCTAAGTGAAGAAAAACAAAGAAATTATATTAGCATCATTAGAAACAGCGGGTTACAACTAATGCGCATTATTGATGATATTTTAGAAATTTCAAAACTCGGTACCAAACAAATTTATGCAATTAACAAAAAAGTAAACTTAAACGATTTATTACTGGAATTATTCTCGATTTTTGATATTAAAGCGAAAGAAAATAAAACAGCTTTGTATTTGAAAAAAGGACTTTCGGACCAAGACAGTAACATTCATACGGACAGTTCCAAATTAAGTAAGATTTTAAGTAATTTACTTGAAAATGCCATAAAATTCACAAATATCGGGTCAATCGAATTCGGATACCATACAGAAAAAAAGAATATTGTATTTTTTGTTAAAGATACCGGAATAGGAATAAAAAAAGAAAAACAGGAAATAATTTTCGAACGATTTTCTCAAGAAGAAAAAGAAGTCTCGGAACATGCCGGCGGTTTGGGCTTAGGATTATCAATTGCAAAAGAAAATGCCGAATTACTGGGCGGAACAATCACTTTAGAATCCGAAAAAGGAAAAGGTTCTACTTTTTATATTACAATACCGTACAAACCTGCTGATAAAAATCAAATTATAAACCCTAAAAAAACAATAATGAATGATCAAAAAACCCAAACAATTTTAATTGCAGAAGATGAAGAAGTAAATTTCATTTATATTGAAACCTTGTTGGAATATTTTGTAAAAGATTTAATTGTTTTGCATGCCATCAACGGAAAACAAGCCGTAGAATTATGCAAAGAAAGAACTGATATTGACTTTGTATTAATGGATTTAAAGATGCCTGTATTGGACGGTTACGAAGCAACTAAACAAATAAAAGAAATCAGACCCGACCTGCCGATTATTGCTCAAACGGCTTATTCGACTCCTGAAGAAAAAGCGAAGGCACTAAATGCCGGTTGTGATGATTTTATTTCAAAACCGATCAGTAAAGAAATTTTCAGTAAAGTAATTGATAAATACAAAACAAAATAAATACCGATTTATTTTATGAGTCAGGTATAAAAATGTGCAAAGCATCTGATTTCGCAAATACTAAAAAGTCGGCCTGCTTATACTCTGTTTGTCAGAAAAGATGCTATGCACCAATTCTTGCTAAATTAATCTTTTCAGACTGTATTCTTTTATTATTTTACAAGTTTATAAAATGAAACCGTTTGATGATAAAATGTCGGAATAAGCAGTAATTGTTTATCGCGAATAAATTCAATATCGGCGGCATTTATTTTTTGATCGGCTGTATTCAGTAAAAGCTTCTTTTCTCCGCCGGCTTTTGCAATATAAACATGTCCGGACCAATCAGAAAACAAATAGTTGTTGTCCCCGACAAATTCCAATCCGTCAACACTTCCGGTATTTTCAATCAAAGTATTAATTTTTTTGCTTATCAGATTAACGGATAAAATTTTTGTTTTTGTTCCGATTAATAAGTTATCATTCTTACAATATAAACCATTCGGACCTACAATTTCATCCGATTGGAGCCACAGTTTAAAATTATTGTTTTGTAAAATCCAAATTTTACCGGTTGCCATGTCCGATACATAAACATTTCCGTTTTTATCAATATCAATATCATTTAAAAATTCAGCATCTTTTGCAAGAAATTTTTGAATTATTTTTCCTTCGGGAATTGAAATTTCAACCAATTCATCAATATCCGTAACGTAAAGCTTGTCGGCGAAAATCCCCATACCTTTCGGTGCATCAATCTCTGTAATCCACTTCAAATCAATTATTTCGCCGTCAATATTAAGTTTAGAAATAAACCCGTTACCGTCTTTTTCTGAGGGTTTCCCGTTAATATTTGCCACATATAAAATGTTATTTGTTTTGTCATATTTAACGGATTCCGGCGTTTTAAATTCGGCAGCTGTCTCAGTAATAAATGCAAGTGTGTCGGAATTTTCACTCGAATCAAGGACCGCAGGATTTTTTTCAGTATTTGTTTGATTATTCGTTTCCGAACATGCATTAATATTTAATGCAATAATTCCGTTTATCAGAATGAATGAAACTATTTTTAAAATTTTCATAATTTTTTTTTGTTTTTGTAAATTTACGAAAATTTTATTAACCGAATTATTAAATCTAAATTTTGTTTATTACGGATAAAAGGATCAAATCTTAAAAACCTTCAAAGAAATCGGAAAAGCAATGCGTCCGGGTGAGATTTCAGAAAAAACGGGAATTGATTCAAAAGAAGTCAGTAAACTTATTAAAGAATTAAAAACGGAAGAAAAAATTTATTCTCCGAAAAGATGTTTTTACGAAATTAAAAAATAAACAAATAAAAAAGGGTTCACTTAAATGAAACCCTTTTTAATAATTTTACACGGTCATCTCAATGACTGTCAAATTTTTATTTTATTCCGCATTTTTTTGCAATTTCTTCCGGTACGGCATCTTTATGAATCATTATTGCAATGGTTTTCACTTTAACATAATCTTTTGACATATAAAGATATCCGCCATATTTATTATAATCATCTCCCCACGAATTTTTTGTCAAATAATACAATTTCCCGTCTTTATTTTTTGCCGTTCCGGTAATATGCATAAGATGATCATCTGTTGTTGTATAATTATCAAATGTTCTTTGTCTGTATGCTTGATAATTACTTTTTTGAATTCTGGAATAATCAATATCTCTTAATTCAGCTGTTGCATTTACATTATCCCATTTTTTTTCACTTACGTCACCGTCCCAATCAACCGAAAATCCTTTATCCAAAGCATTATTCATAATTTTCATTAAATCTTCCAAAGGAATATTGTAATATCTGTCATGCGACCAGTTATCCGGCAATTCCAAATCAACTAATTGATAAAAAGGATGATGCGTATAAGACGTAAATTCAATGTAATTATCGGGCTTGATACCGGCAACGATTTTATTAAAACTAAGCGGTGTATATGTTTTACCTTTATAAGTAAAATATTCGGAAGGAACACCCAGATAAGCATCCAGAAGACCTTTAAAAGAAACGAACCATGTCGGTGATAACAATTCTTTTGCACCCTTTACGGCATTTTCTACAACAGAATGTAAATCTTTATCTAATTCGGAATGATTGTAATACGATAAATCATATTTTTTTCCTGAATAAGCAGAAACCGGCATCACTCCGTATTTTCTTATTACATTCATAACATCATGTGCTTGTCCGCCTTCCGATAAATTAAAATTTCCGTGATGTCTCACATAATCATACCCTTTATCAATATATGCATAATATACAAAATACATCGGATTTAAATTCAGTTCCTCTTTTCCCAAACGCAGAGCTTCTGTTTCAAGATAAGAAGTTGTAGCAAACGACCAACATGTACCGGTGAGTTGTTGGTTCTTTACCGGTGTCGTTTTTATTTGTTTTATAATAGTAAAATCGGGATGTGTTTGTGCAAAAAGAATTTGAACAAAAAATAACATCAAAACGGATATAAGCATCTGTTTTCTCATAAGTGTTTTATTTAGTTTATAATAGGATAACAAATATAATAATTATTTTTCAATTTCACCCAACAATGTGGCAGAAGTACATGATTTTACGATAACATTCACATAATCACCTATTTTTGCATCAATTTTATCAAAAACAATCACTTTATTTTGTGAATTTCTGCCGAATAATCGGTCTTGTGATTTTTTAGAAAATCCTTCAACAAGGACTTCAAAAACTTTGCCGACATCTTTTTCATTGCTTTTTAAAGATAGTTTTTGTTGCAAAGCGATTACCTCACTTAAACGTCTTTTTTTAGTTTCTTCACTAATATCATCCTCAAAATTACGTGCTGCAAACGTATTCGGACGCTCAGAATATTTAAACATATAAGCAAAATCATAACCTACTTCTTCCATTAATTTTAAAGTATCACGATGATCATCTTCCGTTTCTCCGCAAAATCCGGAAATCATATCCGTAGAAATTGCACAATCGGGAATGTATTTTCTAATTGCATTAATTCGATTTAAATACCACTCACGGGTATAACCGCGCTTCATTTTTTCAAGCATGTTGTTACTGCCCGACTGAACCGGTAAATGAATGTATTTACAAATATTATCGTGATAAGCCATTATCTTAATCACCTCATCCGTAAAGTCTTGCGGATAAGAAGTTGAAAAACGAACTCTTACCTTAGGATCAAGTTCTGCAGTCAATTTAAGTAATTGTGCAAAATTAACTTCGCCTTCATTCCAATTATATTTATCCACATTTTGCCCCAGTAAAGTAACTTCTTTATACCCTTCGGAAATAACTTCTCTTACTTCGCGTAAGATACTTTCGGGATTACGACTTCGCTCCCGCCCTCTGGTAAAAGGAACCACACAAAACGCACACATATTATCACAACCTCTTGTAATAGAAACAAATGCCGTGACATTGTTGGCATCTTTCCTTACGGGACTTATTTCTGCATATGTTTCATCCCTTGATAAAAGAACATTAATCGCTTTTTGCCCGATTTCAACTTGTTTGACTAATTGCGGTAATGTTCGATACGAATCCGGACCGGCAACAATATCAACCATTTGTTCTTCCTGAACCAATTTTTCCTTTAAACGTTCAGCCATACAACCCAAAACACCGATAATTAATCCCTTACGTTTTTTCTTCATTGCATTTAATGCTTGTAAACGATTTCTTATGCGTTGTTCGGCATTATCTCGAACGGCACATGTATTTATAAAAATAACATCAGCTGCCTTCACATCATCAGTCAAAGCATAACCGTTATCAATCATAATTGAATTAACCACTTCACTATCCGAAACATTCATTTGGCAACCGTATGTTTCAATGTATAATTTCGGAGCATCGTTATGTTCTTTTATTTCTTCGTTTTTTTTATTTGAAGTTTTATATATTTCAGATTTTATCACTTTCATTATTTAAGTATCTTTTTATCTCATAAACCGCAAAAATAACATTCTTAAAATTATACGACGTTATTTTTAATATTTTTCTAAAAAAATGTTAAAAGATTGTTTTTCTCTTGTTTTTTAAAAATAAAAGTCCAGTTTTGTTGACTGAATTAAAATTTATCAAATTAAAATTATGAAATTTTTAAATACCGTAATAATAGGAACAGGTAGCTATACACCGAAAAAAATTGTAAAAAACGAAGAATTTTCAGAACAAGATTTTTTTTCGGAAGATCAAAAAATTATTCCTTCATCGGGTGAAGAAATTATCA
>JANTGL010000033.1 GCA_024762915.1 Bacteroidales bacterium
GTTTTTGAAAACGGATTATATGTACCGGCAAAATTCTTTTTTCTTGAACTTAAAAATTTTTTCTTTATTAAAGTGTTTGCAATAATCACATTAATACATGCTTTTGATTTGTGTTTCACAGCTTGTATCGGTGCTTGAGAGTAATATCTCAGGTTTACGATATTGGCTTTGTTAATATATTGATAATCAGGACGCAAAGAAAATTTTATGCCTGTATTATTAATTGAATAGTAGTAATTTAAATATTGTATTAATTCTTTCAGAGATGCAGGTCCGATTTTGTTATTTGTACTGTCGTTTCTTATAATCCAAAATTTTACCGGAATGTTATACAGTATTTGATTAGTGTTGAAATTATAAACATTATAAATACTGTCTGTTTTTGAAGAACAGAAATTCTTATTATAAATATCAGATTCGGGACAATCTTCATTAAATAAGAATTGTGCATAGAAGTGTTTCGAAAGCAAAAGAAACAGAAATATAAAAATGTGCTTTAAAAACATTAAAAATTAATTTAAAAATATGTTTAAGAAAATAATTTTTTGAATTTCAGTTAAAAATTTGCACTTTTACTTCAAATTTCAAAGCTATAAAAATAAACATTATGAAACGAACAGCAATAATTTTTTTATTATCATTAACAATCGGGCTGAGTTCTTGCGATATTTTACAACAAATTATGGATGATGCATCTCAACAATCGACTCTGAGTAATTCAGAAATAATTCAGGGATTGAAAGAAGCTCTTTCAACCGGAGCAATTTCGTCTTCAAATACCCTGCATGCAACTGACGGTTATTTTAAAAATGCAGCCGTTAAAATTTTACTTCCGCCGGAAGCAAATGTTATTGTTGAAAATATTCGTAAAGTTCCCGGTTTGGGAGATAAAGCTATGGATGATTTGGTATTGCGAATAAATCGATCTGCAGAAGATGCGGCTTCAGAAGCTAAACCGATTTTTATTAATGCCGTGAAATCAATGACTATTCAAGACGGGATGACAATTTTAAAGGGTAGTAATACGGCTGCTACAAATTATTTAAAAAGCAAAACATATAATCAACTCAGATCTGCTTTTGCACCTAAAATTAATACATCTTTAAATAAAAAATTAGTCGGAAATGTTTCAACAAATCAAGCATGGTCGCAAACCACTTCCTTATACAATAAAGTGGCTCCGTTTATCGGGAAACCGAAAGTGAATACAAATTTGGGCGATTATGTAACACGCAGAGCTTTAGACGGTTTATTCTATAAGGTGGCTGAAGAAGAGAAGAAAATTCGTGCCAATCCGCTGAATTACGCCAGTGCGATTATTAAAAAAGTTTTTGGTTATGCTAAAAATAATTTTTAAAAAATTAAACCGAGATATTTTCTCGGTTTTTTTATACATTTATATTAAAAAAAAATTATTATGATAAATAATATTCCTGTAAATAAAGAAACAGCAGACAGAATTTTAAAAGAAATGCCTTTTTCGGATATCGGGGAAGCATCCATTCGAGAAATTGTAAAATTAGTTAATAAAGTCGAAGAAGAATCGGGTGTAAAATTTATACGAATGGAAATGGGGGTTCCCGGTTTGGATGTTTCCGAAATTGCACTGGAAGCTGAAATTAAAGCATTTAAAGATGGTTTTGCATCGAAATATGCTCCGATTGAAGGAATAAAACCTTTAAAAAAAGAAATTTCACGTTTTGTCAGTAATTTCTTGGATATTGAAATTTCTCCCGAGTATTGTTTTGCAACCGTCGGTTCGGCACAAGGGAGCACGGCATTATTTATGGTGGCAAACCGAACAGATAAAAACAAACGCGGTGTTTTGTTTATTGACCCCGGTTTTCCCGTTCAAAAATTGCAGATAAAAGTTTTGGGTTATGAATACGATACCTTTGATGTTTTTAATTACAGAGGGGAAAAGTTAAGAGCAAAGCTGGAAGGATTGATTGTTGATAAAAAAGTCAGCTCTCTTTTATATTCAAATCCGAATAATCCGACATGGATAAGTTTTACGGATGAAGAATTACAAATTATAGGTGAATTGGCAACCAAACATAATGTTGTGGTGATTGAAGATTTGGCCTATTTCGGTATGGATTTCAGAAAGGATTATTCGACACCCGGAGAACCGCCTTATCAACCGACAGTAGCAAAATATACGGATAATTGGACATTGCTCATTTCGAGTTCAAAAGCTTTCAGTTATGCCGGTCAAAGGGTGGGGATGATGGTTGTTTCCGAAAAAGTTTATAACAGCCGATATCCTGATTTGAAACGGTTTTATGCAACCGACCAATTCGGTCATTCGTTAATTTATAATGCCTTGTATGTTTTATCTGCCGGTGTGTCGCATACACCGCAATATGGTTTGACTGCTTTACTTAAAGCGGTTAATGACGGGAGTTATGATTACAGAACTGAAGTTATGGAATACGGTAAGCGTGCAAAAGTTTTAAAAAAACTGTTTTTACAAAACGGTTTTAAATTGGTGTACGATAATGATTTGGGAGAACCTTTGGCAGACGGATTTTATTTCACGCTTTCATACCCGGGAATGTCCGGAAGCGAATTGTTACATAATTTATTGTATTACGGTATCAGTGCCATTGCATTGCAAACAACAGGCAGCGAACATTCTGAAGGTTTAAGAGCATGTGTATCGCAAATTAATTCAAGTTTGTATCCTGAACTGGAAAAACGTTTAAAATTGTTTAATGAAAATTATTCAAAATAAAATTATATTAATTTGATAATCAAAATATTATATTATGAAAAAGGTTTTATTTATATTAATTGTTTTTTTAATAGGAAATAAAGTTTATTCGCAAGATGAATTATTTATACCTAAAATTGAAAAGGAATCTGTTGTTAAAGTTAAAAAATATGAATATAAAATTGTTAAAATCGGTGATGATTGGTGGTTTGCCGAAAATTTTAAATATAAACCTAAAGACGTAACAGAAACGGTTGATAACAATAATGAAAAATTATGTGTTTATACTTATGAGCAAGCTGAAAAATATTGTCCTAAAGGTTGGCATATACCGTCAGATGAGGAATGGTTTAAATTGGAAGAAAATCTTGGTATGGAAAAGAAAAATTTAAAAAACCCTCTAAGAAGTTTATATTTCAGTCCTGCATTAGAAGCAATGAATTTTATTAAACACATAGCAGAAGCGAATTCAATAGCTGTGAGATTGAAATATCCTGTTTTCTGGACATCAACAGAACTTTCTCCTAAAGAATATGTTCAAGCAAGAATTTTACAAAAAATGATAGGGTATGAAAACAGAGCTATTTATATTAAAAGATTTGGTGTCTCAAAAAAAATTGCATTTTCAGTCAGATATATAAAAAATAAATAATATTAAAATAAAAAGTACAAATTATTCCGATTATAGAGCAAATATTTGCTCTAACGCTGTGATTTGAATAAAAACCATTTTTTTGAATCCCAATTGTTTAAATTAGTGTCATTCTTTTAAATCTTTTTAATAATGAGTATCGTTAGAATACAAAATGTTTCCATTTCGACCATTTTCCGTTCTCTTTTTCACGCCATAACCCGTTCTTTGACTCATAAATCATTTCTCCTTTATTGTTAAATTTATATCTTCCTATTTCTTTTTCATATTCGGGAACATTATCTGTTAAAGCCGGGTTGACAAAAATTATTTTTATCTCTTTTTCAGTTAATTTATTATATTTAAAACGTTTGATTTCTTTTTTGTATAATTTCGAATTGTAATAAAAGAATCGAGTTTCAGAATATGTATTATAATTTAAAGAAGAATCCTTTAAGAAAACTAACTTATTTTTTATATCATATCGTTTTGTAAGAACTTTCCAATCATATGTGAATTTATAAGTAACTTTATTTATTCTTTCAAAACAAACTTTATCTTTGTTTGATATATTTTCTGCTTTATTAGGAAAATCTGTTTTGTAATAAATATCCTGATTGCAAATCTTATTTTTCTCATATTCAAAGGTTCTTATTCTTCTGTACCAAGTTGTTTTTTTTGCTAAATTATTTTCGTAATATGTTATTTTAGTCGGTTTAATATCCGAATATTCTATTTCATATACATATTTGTAATATCCGAATTTTAATTTATTAAGAATAAATTTGATCGGTTTGTTTTGTTCATATTCAATCCTGTATGTATTGCTGTTAATTGTTATTTTATTTATTCTGTTTTTGTTCCGAGTAAACATATATTTTGCTCCGTTATGGTCTGATATACCTATAATCGAGTCTTGTTCACGGATAAAATTATATTGCGAATATTTATTATTGCCGGCTGATAAAAATTTAAAACCTTCTTTTTTGTTATTATTATATGTAAACTGTACCGAATCAATAGTATGGTGAGAATTTTGGAATATTATTTTATAGGTAAAGAATATATTTAATGCCGATTTTAATTGTTCATCATTTTGTTGTGCATTCGTGTTGAAAACAAACAAACTTACTAAAGATAATAATAATATTTTTTTCATTTTATCTGTTTTTTCGGCTGATATTATTTTTATTTCTTTTTAACCGACCATCCGAAATGCCCGATTCGTTTTCCGAGGATGTAATAAAATCCGTGAGAGTAGGAGAGCAGGTTTGCTTTATCTAATCTTAGTTTTTCAGTTTTTAAATCAATAAGTTTCTCATCAACGTTGATGTTTACCACTTCGGCAATAAACATATCATGGGAACCCAAGGGGATAATTTGTGTAACTTTACATTCGATATTTACCGGTGATTCGCCGATTAATACGGAATTAATTTTTCGAGCGGGGACGGGCGTTAAACCGGTTTCTTTAAATTTATTAAGATTTTTTCCTGACTTTACACCGTTAAAATCTGTTGCAAAAGCTAATTTTTGAGTTGTCAGATTAATAACAAATTCCTTGTTCTTCTTTATTATATCATAAGAATGACGTTCGGGACGTACCGAAATATATACCATCGGCGGATTTGTATTTATTGTTCCCGTCCAAGAAATTGTAATAATATTATATTCATTTGAATAAGAACCGCAACTGACCATTACGGCGGGCAGGGGATACAATAAATTTCCCGGTTGCCATTCCACTTTATTGATTTGTGCCATATTATCAGAAATATTTTTTAGTTTTACAAAGTTATGAATTTTTAAATCATAAAAAATTATGAAAATTGATGAAAACAGATTATTAACCGGAAAAAAAGCATTGGTAACCGGCGGAACAAAAGGAATAGGTGCTGCGATAGTAAAAGATTTTGTTGAACTGGGTGCAGAAGTAGCCGTTGTTGCCAGAAATAAAAATGATTTGGATGATTTAATTGAAAAATATTCTAAAGAGGGACAAAAAATTCACGGTATTGCAGCAGATGTCAGCAATCGTTCTGATTATGAGATAATTGTTGAGAAAATTGAAAAAGAATGGGGAATGCTGGATATTTTTGTGAATAATGTCGGAACAAATATTCGCAAATCAACCGAAGATTATTCTTTCGGAGAATATGATTTTATTATGGATACAAACCTTCGTCCGGCTTTTGAATTAAGTCGTTTATTATTTCCTTTTTTAAAGAAATCGGAACAAGGAAATATCGTTTTTATTTCATCTGTAGCCGGACAAATTCATCTTAAAACAGGGGCAATTTATGCCATGACAAAAGCTGCTGTTAATCAATTAACAAAAAATTTAGCGGTAGAATGGGCAAAAGACAGAATCAGAGTTAATGCCGTTGCACCCTGGTATATTAAAACACCTTTGGCAGAAACGGTTCTTAAAAATGAAATTTACAAGAAAGCTGTTCTGGAAAGAACTCCGATGAATAAAATAGGTGAACCTGAAGATGTTGCAGCAGCTGTTTCTTTTTTATGCATGCCGGCATCTGCTTATATTACGGGGCAAGTCATCAGTGTCGACGGCGGTTTTACGGTTAACGGATTTTAAGTTAATTCTGCTTAAATTGGTATCTTACTAATTCTCTTTAATCTCCAAGTTATCGGATTATTTTGTTAAAATATAATTAGTTTTACATAAATTATAATAGTGATAGGATGACAGTCAGTATTTTAAATTTTGACTTGCTGATATGAGGAATTATTATTTAAAATTATTTTTCAACAGATACAATTCCGGAAAAGTTTTTGCGTTAGCAATAATGAAAAAAACTTTTTTATTATAAAAACAACTAAATACTTTACTTATAAAAAATAATCTGATATTTTTGGCAATTTTATTGTAAAATCTAAACACAAAGTATTTAATGAACAGTCTTTTTATTAGTGAAACCAGAAAGGGTAATGAGATTTTTCCTACTATAGAATTAAATGCGGAAACCGGAATTTGCAGTATTTCCGGAAATTCATATATGCAAAATCCGAGAGATTTTTTTAGTCCTGTTCTTAATTGGTTTAAAGAATATACAGCTTTTAAAAAAGGTGATTTATTACTGATTTATAATCTTCAAAATTTAAATACCGGAACCAGCCGAGTTTTATATGAAATTCTTGAAATTCTGAAAATATACAAAAAAAACGGTTCCGAAATAAAAATTAAATGGAATCATTTTGACAGGCCCGAAATGCTTGTTGATGATATTATTGATTTAACTTCTGAATTCGGTATTGATATTGAAGTGATTGGTAAATAATCGGTTATAAAAAATTTTAAAAAGGACTTGCATTTTTGTAAGTCCTTTTTTTTATAAATAATACAGATAAAATGGTTTTTTTATATATGTATTTTTTTGAATACTTTAGTAATGAATTACTTACATTAATGTAAAAGATTTTTGTTAAATTAAAATAATGTTTATCTTAGAGGTTTCAGAAGTTTTTTGTTGTTAAATAACTGAAAATGATACAGTATTACAATAATACTTTTTAGATTAATATTTTATTCTGAATTCTTTAATACCGGAATGTTTACTTAATCGAATTAAATAAAATGTTCGGAATCGGGATAAAAAATAGTTCTGAAATATTGTAATTTTGAAAAAATATAATAAAAAAACTATGAATTACTCTTTAATTAACACATATCCTAAATGTCATATTATGAAACTTAAAAATACTTTTATCTTAAGTATTGTTTTTTTGTTTATAATACTATCCGGTCAAAAAACAAATGCACAAACTCAAGGCTTAATCTATAAAAAAACAAACCCGCTTAATACGATTCTTGACCCTAACGGTGACGGCTATGTATCTACAGATACTACAGGTTTTCAAACAAATGATTCAACGGAAAGTGAAATTGCTTATATTTCTATTCCGGTTCTTGAAACAGAACCAAACTCCGATCAGAAAATCGGACCTGACGGTTCATACATTGATATTATTGATAATGGTACAAAAAATTCGGTATATGTTTATTACGACGGAACAAATCTTTTATTTCGTTTCAGATTAGGAGGTACGGCAGCAAATACAAAAGGATATTCAATATTAGTTGATTCGGACCAAAAATTCGGATTCACGGGAAGTGAAGCCGATCCTAATGCCGTTGTCGGCAACCCGGGATTTGAATTTGAAATTGTTCTGGAAACACAAGTCGGTGTTGCTTTATATAATGTTGACGGAACAAGTTCTCCGTCTGAAATCGGAAATGCATCAACCGACAGACCTGATTCAACTTATTCCCAAAAATCAATTGCTTTGACAACAACAAACGGAGACCCGGATTATTTTTACGATTTTTATGTTCCCATGAACAGCCTTACTTCTGCTTTTGGTATTGATGAAAATACGCTTTTACGTTTTGTCGGAGCAACTGTTGCGGATGCTGCGGCATTCATCGGAAGTAATGAAGCATCTGATATCGCAGGAACAAATGAATTTTATTTCAGTGATATATTTGAGTGTATCCCTCCGATAAAAATTTCCGAAATTGCAACTGCAAATACGGATTGCAGAACATCATGCCCTTCAATTAATTCACTTGCTCACGGAGCAACCGCTGTTACAGGTACATCAACCGAACAAGACAGTACTGTTATAGAAGTTTTTAAGAACGGAATCTCTATAGGAACAGCAAAGGTATCTGCCGGAATCTGGTCATTAACAGGCATTTCTCCTGCATTAGCTTCGGGTGATGAAATAAAAGCAACTGCAAAAGACAGTTCAAGATATGTTTCGTTTGATGATTGCAACATCCAAATTGTTGAATGCTCATCTGTATTAAATAATCTTGAAATTCATAATAACAGAATTTGCGGAAGCGGTTATATTTCCGGTTTCCTTTTTAAAATTTATCATAACGGAGTTGAAATTCCGCTTGCCGGTGATTCTCTTTTTACGGAGTTAAACGGAGGAAATTGGGTATATTCTTGTAACGGTACTTCAACATGCAACAACAGTGGTGCGAGTTGTATGCAAAACGGCTGGTATGATGTTACACAGGAAATACCCGGTTCTTGCGAATCAAAATGTGTAGGAATTGGAAGAGGAGCCCAGACTTCAATTCTCCCTGTTATAACAACTGACCCGATAAAAACAAATACAACTTCCGTTAACGGAACCGGAATAAACGGATCAATAATAATTCTTTATCAAGATAGTACAATTTTAGATACTGCAATTGTAAACAGTTCAGGTGTCTGGTCTGTTTCTGTTTCAGGATTAACAGCTTGTTCTGAAATTACGGCTCGCCAAGTTGAGTCGGGTAAAAAAGGATCCGACTTAACTGCCCCAGTAACAGTATTAAGCACAAACACTTATCACAAACCGATTATTACGGGAAATTATTGCATAACATCGGGAATCATTTCAACGGTAACGGGAACATCCGTAGAAGGAGAAAATTCCGAAGCAGAAGTTTTTGTAAACAGTACTTCGGTCGGGACAAGTTTGGTTTTAGCAAATGAAACATGGGAACTTACCGGCCTTACAATTAATATCGGAGATTCAATTACGGCACGAATCATAAGCGGGGCAGGGTGTCTTTCTGAAAGTGAATTATCTGATACGGTTATTGTAACTAAAGCTTCTGTAAGTACGGCTACAATAAATTCACCAAATTATGAAGGGAACGGTTCTGTTTCCGGAATTTGCCAAAGTGAAACTTCTTCTAAAATTTATTTATACCAAGATGGAATTCTCGTAGGTTCAACTAATGTTTTCGGAGCCACCTGGGACGTAATAAATATTGATGCAAATACTTTATATGCCGGAGGAATACTCACTATTACCAGAGCGTTAACAGGAGAATGTGAAAGTAATATTTTAGCAACAGATACAGTCTTATGCCATGCACCGGCTAACTTAACAATTACGCCTGCTCAATCAGAATATTGCGAAAATGAAAATGCCGAACTTGTTGTCGGTTCATCTGAAAATGATATAGTCTACACACCGATTTTAGTTTCTGACGGTTCCGTAATCGGATATTCTCGAATAGGAAACGGAAGCGACTTAACACTTACGACATATGCATTAACAAATACGACCGATATTACCGTTAAAGCAGAAAAAATTTGCCCAATATCTTGTGAATCTCATACGGACAGTGTTACAATAACAATTAACCCATTACCAGATACTGCTTTGGCAGTTTCTTCCGCCTCAGCAAATATTTGCCGATATGATTCAGTTGATATTACAATAACAGGTGCTGAAATCGGAGTAACCTATCAATTACAAAATGCTGCTGACGATTCAAATATCGGAACATACGCTCATGGTGGAGGTACAGATTTGATTATTTCTACCGGACCGCTGGATACTACTGTTACAATTAAGGTTAATGCAACGGATTATTCACACTCTACAAATTGTTCCGTTGATTTAACTAATACTGTTGATATTACAGTTACGGGAGCATATAACACTCAAATCGTTACTGCAGACGACAATATATTATGTCAAAGTAATTCGACAAATATTAATGTTACGACAATAAATGACGGATACTCCTATCAAGTAAAACAAAGACCAGATATTTCTAATATCGGTTTGCCATTTACCGGAGACGGTGCCGTTCATTCGGCTACAACGGGGAACCTTACAGCTGATGAAACATTTTATGTGGAGGTTGACGACGGCAACGGATGTATTATAAAGGTTCTTGACGAGGATACTGTAGTCGTAAACCAATGTTTAAGGGATATTTATTCTGAAAAAACAGTTGATGACAATACGCCTGATGAAGGAGACACAATTACATATACCATTACCGTAACGAATAATGAAGTTTCAGATGATGTTACAAGTTTAGTTATTACTGACAGCTTACCGGCAGGATTAACTTTTGTAAGTGCAACTCCTTCTGCGGGAACATGGACAGCTCCAAATTGGAATATCGGAACATTAGCCGCTATTTCAACTGAGAATATACAAATACAAGCTACTGTTAATACGGGTACGGGAGGCAGTGTCATCCAAAATATAATCAGTAATACTCAATATGAAACAGATAATAATTTAACTGATATTGACACATTAGATATTACCGTAAATAATAATGCCGATATTGTTTTAACAAAAACAGTTGATGATGCTGCTCCGGATGAAGGACAAACAATTAATTTTACAATTACGGCTACCAATAACGGGCCGGCTCAAGCAAAAAATTTAGTTGTAACCGATGTGTTACCTGCAGGTTTAACTTTTGTAAGTGCAACACCTGCAAGTTCATGGGCAGCTGATGATTGGACAATCGGAACATTGAACAAGGGAGAAACGGATACATTAACAATTACCGTAACCGTTGATGCCGGAACCGGCGGAGATACAATTAAAAATATTGTTTCAAAAACGCAAGATCAAACCGATACAACAAATACTGATGTTGATGAGGCAGATATTATCGTTAATAATGAAGCCGATATTGTTTTAACAAAAACAGTTAATGATGCTGCTCCGGATGAAGGACAGAACATAACATATACCCTGACAGTTAAGAATAACGGGCCGGCTCAAGTAAAAAACCTAAAAGTTACCGATGTTCTGCCGGCAGGTTTAACTTTTGTAAGTGCAACACCTGCAGGTTCATGGGCAGCTGATGATTGGACAATCGGAACATTGAACAAGGGAGCATCGGAAACATTAACAATTACCGCAACCGTTGATGCCGGAACCGGCGGAGATACAATTACAAATACAATTTATAACACCCAAGATCAGACCGATTTAAATATAACAACGGATGATTTAAACGAAGTAATTATCGTCAATAATGATGCCGATATTGTTTTAACTAAAACCGTTGATGATAATACACCCGATGAAGGACAAATTATTACATATACAGTAACCGTATCAAATAACGGCCCGGCTCAAGCAAAAAATTTAATTATTAATGATGAATTGCCTGCAGGTTTAACTTTTATTAGTGCTACTACGACAAAAGGAACTTGGACTGCTCCGAATTGGTCAATCGATACCTTAAATAATTCGGAGAATGCTTTTTTAATAATCGTTGCAAGTGTTGATGCCGGAACAGGCGGCACAACAATTACAAATACAATTTCAAATATTCAGGAGCAAACTGATTTGAATTCAACATTTGATGATAATGATGAAGCAATTACCGTAAATAATATTGCGGATATTGTTCTGACTAAAACAGCAGATAACATTACTCCGAATGAAGGAGATACGGTGACATTTACCGTAACGGTAACGAATAACGGTCCCGCTCAAGCAAAAAATCTGGCCGTAACAGATACTCTGCCTGCAGGTTTAACATTTGTGAATGCTGTTCCGACAACCGGAAACTGGGCATCTCCGAACTGGACAATCGGGACTTTGAATAGAGGAGCCACAGAAAACATAGACATTAAGGCAACAGTTGATGCCGGTACGGGAGGTTCAACAATTACGAACACAATTTCAAATACACAAGACCAAACAGACAGTAATACAAGTACAGATGATGATATTGAAGTTATAACGATTAATAATGATGCGGATATAGTTCTGACAAAGGTAGTTGACAATGCTTCTCCTGATGAAGGACAAACAATTACTTATACAATTACCGTAACAAACAACGGTCCGGCACAAGCAACAAATTTAGTCATAACAGATGTCTTACCGACAGATTTAACTTTTGTAAGTGCAACGCCGTCGACAGGAACATGGTCAGCCGGTGATTGGACAATCGGAACCTTGGATAACGGAGCAACTGCAACAATGATAATAACAGAAACCGTTAATATCGGAACGGGCGGAATGACCCTTACAAATTCAATTTTAAACAACCAAGATCAAGCTGACAATAACAATACAACTGATATTCAGAGTGTTGATATGATTGTAAATAATGATGCGGATATTGTTCTGACAAAAATTGTCGATAACAATACACCAAATGCGGGAGATAATATAACATTTACAATTACGGTTACAAACAACGGTCCGGCACAAGCTCAAAATTTGCTTGTAACCGATGTATTACCTTCCGGTTTAACTTTTGTAAGTGCCGTGCCTTCAGCAGGAACTTGGTCGGCTGATGATTGGACAATCGGGACACTGAACAACGGTGCAACCGAAACTTTAACTTTAACTGCTACGGTTGATACAGGCACAAACGGTTTTGATATTACTAATACAGTGAGTAATTCACAAGAACAGACAGATACAAATATTTCAACCGATGATGACAATGAAATAATATACGTGAATGATGTTCCGGTTGCTAATGATGATACGGAAACAACAGACGAAGATAATGCTTTAATAAATGATGTTTTAATAAACGACACGGGATTAAGTGACGGCGGAATTGTTGTAAACGAAATTTCCGGAGTGACAAACGGAGTTTTGGATTTAAATTCTGACGGAACATACACCTATACACCCGATCAGGATTATCACGGTTTTGACAGTTTTGTTTATGAAGTGTGTGATACCGAAAATGATTGCGACCAAGCAACCGTAAATATTACGATAAATTCCGTTAACGATCTGCCTGAAGCACAAGATGATGAAATAAATGTTGATGAAGATTCTCAACTGAATGAAATATTTGTTATAGAGGATAACGGAAACGGTCCCGACTATTTCGGAGGTGACGGCCCGGGGACAACTCCTGTTGCAATAATTACCGCAACGGAAAACGGTACAATAGATTTTGATGATAACGGAACACCTGATGACCCGACAGATGATTTTTTCATTTACACACCTAATCGGAATTTTTTCGGGAACGATTCTTTCGAATATGAAATTTGTGATTCTGACGGTGATTGCGATCAAGCCATTGTGAATATTGAAGTAATAAATGATAATGTCTTGTTTTTTCCTCAAATAATTACACCAAACAATGACGGGTTTAACGATTATTTTTATGTTGAAGGGCTGGAAGCATTTCCCGAAAACACACTCATCATATTTAACCGATGGGGAAATAAAGTATTTGAAGCAAGTCCGTACAATAATGATTGGAACGGCAAAGCAAATTTCGGTATTACTTTAAACGGAAACGATTTACCGGAAGGAACGTATTATTATATTCTCAAAACCGGCAATGAAGATAAAGATATAAAAGGGTATATATATTTAAAAAGATAAGAAAATTCAGGTACCGGAATAAAAGTATTAAAAACGAAACACATGAAAAAAATAATAATTATTATATTCTCGGTAATATTCTCGTATGTTGCAAACGCACAGCAAGATGCAATGTACACTCATTACATGTATAATACACTTGCCGTGAATCCGGCTTATGCCGGAAGCAGAGAAGCATTAAGCATTACCGGACTGCATCGTTCTCAATGGGTCGGATTTGAAGGAGCACCGATAACCCAAACATTAACCGTACATACACCTGTTCTGACAAAAAATATCGGTTTGGGTTTATCGGTTATTAATGACAAAGCAGGTCCGACAAATATGACCTCTCTTTATCTGGATTTTTCATACAGAATTAAATTTAAAAATGAGGCAAAATTAGCATTCGGGCTAAAAGGAGGTATGAATTTAAGAAGTCAAAACCTTACGAATTTAGATGCCGCTGACAGTAACGACCCTGAATTATTGAATGATATCAGAAGTCAATTTCTGCCTAATTTCGGTTTCGGAATGTATTATTTTACTGATAAATATTATGCCGGGGTTTCAATTCCGAAACTTCTGGAAAATAATTTTAAAACAAATTCAACATCCGGCACTACAAATTTAAGTTCGGAAGACAGACATTATTACTTAATCGGAGGTGTTGTTCTTGACATTAATGAAAGTATAAAATTCAAACCGACATCATTTGTTAAAATCACTAAAGGTGCACCTGTTGAAGCTGATATCACGGCATCTTTTATTTTCAATGATAAATTTCAATTAGGTGCAATGTTCAGAACCGGAGATGCCGTAGGTTTATTGGCAGGAATAAATATTACGGATCAATTTGAAATCGGTTATTCTTTTGATTGGTCCTATACAAATTCTACAGCTCATTATAATTTCGGAAGTCACGAAGTGATGTTGCGATATGATTTTGTTTATAAAGTTAGTGAGAATGTATTTTCTCCGAGATATTTCTAAAAAACAGTAATAAAAAGACAAAAATGAGAATAAAATATTTGTTAATTATCAGTTTTATTTTTTCAGCTTTAATTCTCAGAGCTCAAAAAAATAATGAAACAGACTCAATTCTTTTAAACAATAATTCTGAGATTAAAATTAATAATTTAAAGATAAATTCCGAAAATCAAGACTTCGGAACGGTTTATTATCTTGATAAAATAGTTTTTACTTCATCAAGAACAAATACGGAATTTGTAAAGCGGATTTGGAACATAAATAATCTTCCTTTTTTGAATTTGTATGTTGCCGAAAAAGATAATTCTGAATTGATTCATGTTAAATCATTCAGTAAGAATATTAATAAGAAATATAACGAAGGTCCTGCATCATTTAA
>JANTGL010000034.1 GCA_024762915.1 Bacteroidales bacterium
CCGCCGCGATCAAATTCGGTTGCATGTACATGAATCACCAATGGTTTTCCGCTGACTTCTTTTGCAGCAATACCGGCTGCATTTGTCAGCCAATCGTGTGCATGAATAATATCAAAACCATTTTCCCGGGCGATAATTTTTGCAACTTGGGCATAATAATAAACTTCCTGCAATAAATTCGGTCCGTATTTTCCGGAGAAATTAAAAGTTCCTTCTTCTTCCGAGAACACCTCTTCTGTTTTACCGAATTCTATTTCTTTTATAATTCCGTCTTTTTCGTAATATAATTTGCCGGTTTCGTCTATTTTGATGTGAGTTCCTTCTATGTTTTTTTCTTTCAGAAACTTATCAAATTCTTCCTGCGACAAGTAGGGTTGAAGTTTTGATTTAACTTCAATAAATTCAATATCTTTTAAAAGTGTATCTAATCTGCCGGATGTTTTATTTTCAATATTTGTTTTATAAGTTGTTTCAGGTTTTTCATTAATAAATTCTTTCAAATTAACTTTACGTTGTTTAACGGTAATATTTCCGGCATTTATCAGTTCTGCAACATTGTCATCTTCATCCCCATACAACTTAGGAACAACAAAAAGAATTTCAATGTCTTCAAACTTTGATAAACTTTTTGTTAAGCCGTAGCAGGCGGTTCCGAGTCCTCCGGAGATATGCGGCGGGAATTCCCATCCGAACATTAAAACTTTCATATTTTTGTTTTTATACAGAGCAATCAGTTAGTATTATTCTGCCGTATTTATTAACATTTTAATTTTAAGTAATGCTGCAACACTCGGTGCATATGATATGGCACCGTTTGGTTTATGCGGCGGATTACCGTCAAATAATTCAGAAACAGAACCCATACCGTGGGTATTCATTTCTGCTTCAAATTGCTTATAAATGGTTTCAATTTGTTTCAAACTTTGTTCTTTATATAAATTAAATCTGGCACTGCAATATTCGGCAATTAACCACGGATGAATCGTTCCTTGATGCCTTGCTTTATTTCGCTCATCATGATTTCCGATATATTTACCTTTGTATGAAGGATTCATAGGACTTAATGTACGAAGTCCTTTTTTTGTTAATAAATGAGATTTCACAACTGCAATAACTTTCTTCTTGTTTCTGTCAGAAAGTGGTGAATATGCTAATGAAACAGCAAATATTTGATTGGGTCTTATCGTACTGTTCTGTTCGCTGTGATTCACAAAATCAAATAAACTGTCTTCTTTTTCGTTGATGAAAATTTCATTGAAAAAATGTTTAACTTTTTCGGGTAAATTTGTTAATTCTTTTCGTAATATTTTGCTGTTATTAATATCAGCTACTGCTGAAAGGTACATTAAAGCATTATACCATAAAGCATTAATTTCTACTGCAAAACCTGTTCTCGGTGTAACAGGTTCCCCGTATGCGAATTCATTCATCCATGTATAATTAGGCTTATCTTCAGGTATATAAAGTAAGCCGTTATCATGAACATAGGCGTTGTATTTTCCTTCTTTTATATTACGAATCAACTTTAACAGTTTTGTTCTGTATTTTTTCCAAATTTCTTCACAATTATCTGCAAAAGCAGTATATTCTTGAAGTGTTCTTAATATTAACAAAGGAATATCAGGTGCAATATTTTCTTCTTTTTCATTGAAAAATTGATTTAAAATTGTATCAAATGCTTTATGAAACACCGGAATATTATCGGGTAAAGATAAACCTGTTAATGCCAAAAGAGATTCTCTTAATTGTGAATGATACCACGGAAAACCGGCAATAATTTTTAATTTTTTGTTTTTATAATAAAAAAATTGTTCTCCGGAATTTTTTAAATTGTGATCAAAACTGTCTCGGGGGATCCTTTTTTTTAATTCTGAATTAAAGAGTGTATTTAAACTGCTTGTTTTGACTTCTTTTAATCCTGCCGAAAAAATAATTTTATCTCCTTTTTTAATATCTGCTTCAAAATAACCGTAGGTAAAAAGATCTTCGGTGAAATCATAACCTCTTCTTTTCTCTTCACGATAAATAATATTCTTATTCCAATCGGGTGCCGTGATAAATTTTACTTTTTTCGAACATTGCATGTAAAGAGCCGGATACTTCGTATACATTTTAACTTTTATTCCGTTTTGAATTTCTTCTTTTTTATTATTAACGGATAAATTCTCCTTACTTAATTCATGGATGTTTCGAAATGCCGTTAAAGGTTGCAATCGGAGGATTGTTTTTGAATGTGCATCAACAACGGTATATCTTATCAGTATTTGTTTTTCTTTTTCGGAAAGTAAAAGTTCTTTTTTTAAAATAACACCGCCTACTCTGTATGATTTAGCGGGTATCGGTTCTGTTTCAAATCCGGAAATATATCGATGACCGTGAGGATAAAAAACATCATCTTGATATTGATGGATTGATAATCGAAATTCGTTATCATTCTGAATAATTGTTTCGTCAAGACTTGATAATAACAGAATTTTTCCGTCATCTTCATTAATACAAGGAACAATGAGTAAACCGTGATATTTACGGGTATTACAGTTGCTTAAAGTCGTACTTGCATATGAACCTCCTCTGTTTGAGCGTAGTATCTCCCTGTTTAAAGTATATTCAAGATTAACCAGTTTGTCTTTTTCAATTTTTATATATGACATTCTAACTTTTTTTTTGCAAAGAAAAGACATTATTTAATAAAATGAATTAAAAATAATGTTAATTTTATTATAAATCACTTTATATAATGTTATTAAGCATAATCATGTAAATAATTATTATTTGCCAATTGATAGTATGACAAATATCATATTTTTGTGCAATTATTTTTTCTTGACAGAAATCAAATATAAAAAATATTAGTTAATTATAAATATAAAAAGATACGATAATGAATAAGATTGTTGAAAAAGAGCAATTTTCGGAAAATGTGTTTAAGTTGGTTGTAGAAGCACCTGACGTTGCCGTAAGCCGAAAAGCCGGGCACTTTGTAATTATTAAGATAGGTGAAAAAGGCGAACGTATTCCGTTAACAATTGCAGGTTCAAATCCTGATAAAGGAACGATTGATTTAGTTATTCAAAGAGTGGGAGTAACGTCTCATAAATTAACCTCATTAAATGTCGGTGATGAAATTACCGATTTAGTCGGTCCTTTGGGAAAAGCAACTCATATAGAAAAATTCGGTACCGTACTTGCTGCATGCGGCGGTGTCGGAACAGCTCCTATGTTACCGATAATTGAAGCTTTGAAAAAAGCAGGAAATAAAGTAATAACCGTTTTGGCTGCAAGAAATAAAGAATTAATTATTCTGGAAGATCAAGTACGTCAATTTTCGGATGAAGTTGTTATTATGACAGATGACGGTTCGTACGGAACTAAAGGATTGGTAACAAAAGGGATGGAAGATATTATTAATCGTGAGAAAGTTGATAAATCAATTGTTATCGGTCCCGCAATTATGATGAAATTTGCGGCCTTAACAACTAAAAAATACAATATTCCTACGGAAGCCAGTTTAAATACAATTATGGTTGACGGAACGGGAATGTGCGGAGCATGCAGAATAAGCGTAGGCGGGAAAACAAAATTTGTTTGTGTTGACGGACCTGAATTTGATGCTCATCAAGTTGATTTTGACGAAATGTTAATGCGATTAGGTGCTTATAAAGATGAAGAAGTTCGCGCATTTGAAGCTTATATGAACAATTAATTCTCTAAAATTAATATCGGAAAAATAACAAAATGGAAAATATAACAGATTATTATAAAAGTGAAAGAGCTCAAGAATGGAGAGCAGAAATCAGAAAATCCGTAAAAGTTAAAGAAAGAACTTCGAAGGAACGCACAAAAATGCCTGAGCAAGAACCGACTGTCAGAAATAAAAACAGTTTGGAAGTAAATCTCGGTTTAGCAGAAAAAATTGCACAAAGTGAAGCACAACGCTGTATTGATTGTCCCGATCCGACTTGTGTAAAAGGTTGCCCCGTAAATATTTATATACCTAAATTTATTAAAAAAATTGAAATAGGTGATTTTCTTGGTGCTGCTGCCGTATTAAAGGATACGAATACTTTGCCGGCTGTATGCGGAAGAGTTTGCCCTCAAGAAAAACAATGTGAAGCACAATGTTTTTATACGATTAAATTAAACCAACCTCCGGTAGCAATCGGTTATTTGGAACGATTTGCAGCTGATTATGAACGCAACAGCGGAAAAACAGCTATTCCTGAAGTTGCAAAACCCAACGGTATAAAAGTTGCCTCAATCGGTTCGGGTCCTGCTTCTTTGGCTTGGTCTGCCGATATGGTAAAAATGGGTTATGATGTTACTGTTTTTGAGGCATTACATGAAATAGGCGGAGTATTAAAATACGGTATTCCCGAATTTCGTTTACCGAATTCCGTTGTCGATTTTGAAATTGATAATTTGGAAAAAATGGGTGTTAAATTTGTTAAGAATTTTGTGGTCGGGAAAACAGCAACCATTGATGATTTAAGAGCCAAGGGGTTTAAAGCCTTTTTTGTAGGAAGTGGTGCCGGCTTACCGCGTTTCATGAATATTCCCGGAGAAAATTCTATCGGTATTTTTTCATCAAATGAATATTTAACGCGAGTGAACTTAATGGGTGCGGCTCATGAAGATCATGATACACCGGTAATTATCGGTAAAAATGTGGCTGTTGTCGGCGGCGGAAATACCGCAATGGATTCTGTAAGAACAGCTAAACGGTTGGGTGCTGACCGTGCTATGATTATTTACAGACGTTCAAGAGAAGAAATGCCGGCTCGTTTGGAAGAAGTTCATCATGCTTTGGATGAAGAAATCGAATTCTTGAATTTGAATAATCCCGTTGAATATATTGCTGATGATAAAGGACGTGTTCAAAAAGTTGTATTACAAAAAATGGAACTCGGAGAACCGGATGCTTCAGGAAGAAGAAGACCGATACCGATTGAAGGTTCGGAATATGAAATCGAAGTTGACGAAGTGGTTGTTGCCGTTGGTGTTTCTCCTAACCCGTTAATTCCTGCTACTGTTGCCGGATTAGAAACTACCAAATGGGGAACAATTGTCGTAAATGATGATTTGCAATCTTCGGTTGAAGATATTTTTGCCGGCGGTGATATTGTAAGAGGCGGTGCAACTGTTATTCTTGCAATGGGTGACGGCAGAAAAGCTGCCGGAGCAATGGATAAATACATTAAAGAAAAAATTAAAAAATAATAAACCATGACTGATTTAACAACCAGATACCTCGGATTAACATTAAAAAACCCGATAATTGCCGCAAGTTCAGGGCATACATCTACGGTTCATTATGTTAAAGAATTAGAAGAAAACGGTGTGGGTGCCGTTGTTTTGAAATCAATTTTTGAAGAAGAAATTCTGAACGAATTTAATGAACACATGAATTCGGATGATGAATTTCAAAGTAATATTGAATTCTTAGATTATTTCGATTATGAATTGAAAGAAGACAGCGTAAATAAATATGTTGATTTAATTAAAGAAGCTAAAAATGCTGTTTCTGTTCCCGTTATTGCAAGTGTTAATTGTGTTTCGGCTCACGAATGGACCGATTTTGCAAAAAAAATTGAAGAAGCCGGAGCTGATGCTTTGGAATTAAACATTTTTTTGATGCCTTCAGATGCAAAAAAAACAGGTCAGGAAATTGAAGAAACTTATTTCAATATAATTAAAAAAGTTTTAGATACCGTAAAAATTCCCGTTGCCGTAAAAATGAGTTCTTATTTCTCAAATTTAGGGAATATGATTCAAAAATTATCGGAAACAGGTATTAAAGGATTGGTTCTGTTTAATCGTTCTTACAGTCCGGATTTTGACATAGAAAAAATGGAAGTTGTTTCTTCAAATGTTTTCAGTAAACCGGAAGATTATACATTGCCTTTACGATGGATTGCCATGACTTCCGATCATGCAAAATGTTCATTAGCGGCATCAACCGGAATTCATAATGCAGAAAGCATGATAAAATTATTACTTGCCGGAGCAAGTGCTGTTCAAATTGCATCAACAATATATATTAACGGTGCCGGACAAATAAATAAAATGTTAACAGAATTAGAAACTTGGATGAGTAAAAATAATTACTTGAATATTGATCAATTCAAAGGAAAATTAAGTCAAAAAAACCTGAAAAATCCTGCAGAATTTGAACGTGTTCAGTTTATGAAATATTTCAGCGACAGAGCGGTTGATTAACTAAACTGCAAATTATTAAAAAACCGAGGTAAATCATCTCGGTTTTTTAATTGTATAATGTAACCCGATTATGCCTGTATTAGTTTTTCTATAATTTCGGAAATATCTTCGGAAATATCTTCTATTTTACCTTCTCCCATAATTTCATATAATTTTCCTTTTTGTCTGAAATATTCGCCGACAGGAGCTGTTTGGTCAATATAAGTTTTTATCCTCTCTTCAATAATTTCAGGTGTATCGTCTACTCTGTTTCCTAATTTTGCACGTTCAAGCAATCTTTTTACAAGTTCTCTTTTCCTGACATTAAGGGCAAACATGGCTGAAATTTCATAATTTCTGTCTTTTAATATTTTTTCTAATCCCTTTGCTTGATCAACCGTTCGGGGAAATCCGTCAAGGACAACTCCTTTGGTTCCTTTATTTGCATCAATCTCTTTTGCAACCATACCCAAAATAATATCATCGGGAACCAAACCGCCTTTATTCATATAGTTTTTTGCCAACTGCCCGAGCTTTGAATTTGTCTCAAGTTCTTTTCTAAGAAGGTCACCGGTAGATAAATGGACAAGATTATATTTTTCGATAATTTTTTTAGATTGTGTTCCTTTACCGGCTCCGGGAGGTCCGAAAAGCAAGAAATATTTAACATTAGAAATAGCTTGGCTGGGTTGTTTCCCGTGTGTGTATATTGCAGTTAAATTTCGACCGTAACCGTCATAATCCAATCCGTAACCGACAATAAAATCATTCGGGATTTCCATACCGATATAATCAATCATGTAATTTTTCATGAAAGCATCAGGTTTTAACAGTAAAGAAGCTATCCGAATTTCAGCAGGATTTAAATCTTTTATTTGATCGACTATTTTTTCCATTGTTATACCCGAATCAACGATATCTTCAAGAATAACAACGGTTTTACCTGTTAAGTCTTCATTTAACCCGATTAATTTTTTTACGTTTCCTGTTGATTCTGTTCCTTCATAAGACGCAAACTTTATGAATGAAATTTGAGCATCAAATTCTATCCGCTTAAATAAATCAGCTGCAAACATAAAAGCGCCGTTTAGAATTGCAATAAAAATAACATCTTTATGAAGTAATTGTGCATTTATTTCATCGGCAATATTTTGAACGGCATCCTGAATCTTTTTACTCGGAATGGTTAATTCAAATTCCTTATCAAGTAATTTAATCGTCATAATGTTGAGGATTTTTCTAAAAAGATACAAATTTAATAAAAAATAAACACAAAAATCTTAAAAAAACGGGATTCTTTCTATTTTTCAAAGAAAATCATTTTAATTTAACTAAATAACTAAATAAAAAACAGTAACATTTCTGTAAATTGTTTTTCTTTGTAATAATATTAAATTCCATTATGATGAATCGCATATTATTATTTTTATCAATATTATTTATCAATCATTTTTCATATGCTCAATATCAATTTGAAAGCGGAGCCAGACAAAGCGGTATGTCCGGATCGGGAATTGTTATTTCCGACATTTGGTCGAGTTATCACAATCAAGCAGGTTTATCTGATTTGAAAGGATTTTCGGCGGGTTTATTTTATTCAAATATGTTTAATATGCCTGATTTAAAAGAAACATCTTTTGCTGTTGCCATGCCTGTTGACAAATACGGAAGTGCCGGATTAAATTATTCATATTCGGGAAATCCTGCCTTAAATTTCAGTAAGTTTGGTTTTGCTTATGCCAAACGACTGGGGAAACGAATAACAGCCGGAATTCAGATTGATTATTTACGGTTAGCTCAATTAAATTACGGAAATGACGGAACTGCTGTCGGAGAAATCGGATTTATTGCCGAACCGATTAAAAATTTATATCTCGGAGCTCATGTTTTTAACCCGTGGCGTGCAAAACTAAACGGAACAGAAGATTATATAAGTTCCGTTTTAAGAATTGGTGCCGGTTATAATTTCTCCGAAAAAGTTCTTGTAACAGCAGAAACCGAAAAAGATATTGACAAACCGATTGTTTTCCGTGCAGGAACTGAGTATCATATGGTTGCAGGATTATATTTACGTGGCGGTGTTGCTTTAAATCCCGTAAAATACAGTTTCGGATTAGGGTATAATTATAAAGGCATTACAGCTGATGTTGCTTATATCAGTCATCAGATTTTAGGCTATTATTTTCAATTCGGATTGGGATATTCTCTAATTAAAAGATCAGAAGAAGAAGCGAAAACCGAGTAGGTTTAAATGTATCATATTTATACTGTTTTAAACTATGAATCCTGAAATTTTCGGACATATCGGCGGAGCAATAATTGCATTTGCTTTATTACCGCAAGTTATCAAATCTTGGAAAACAAAATCCGTAAAAGATATTTCCTTAATTTGGAACAGCTTAATGCTAATCGGTTTAATTACTTTTTTAATATACGGAATCGGCATTAACAGTTTACCCATTATCATTTTCGGTTCAATTGAAATTTGTTTAACGGCTTCATTGCTTATTTTAAAATTACTTTACAAATAATAAATATCGTATTATGAATTTAAAATACATTTCTTTAATCGTCATTTTTTTTATGTTCTCGTTCTTTACCGAAGGGAAAAGTAATCCGAAATATGTGTTTTATTTACACGGAAGAATTGTTGAACTTCAAGGATTAGATGCTTATAGTCCGAAATACGGAAAATATGAATACGAAAAAATAATTGAATCATTAAAAGATACTGATGTTACGGTTTTCAGTGAAGTAAGGTCTGAAAATACGGATATTTTTATTTATGCAAAGAAGATTGCCGGTCAAGTTGACAGTTTACTGAAAATAGGAATTAAATCGGAAGATATTACGGTTATCGGAGCCTCAAAAGGAGCATTAATTGCAATGGAAGTTTCTACATTATTAAAAAATAAAAATATAAATTTTGTTTTTATTGCAGGATCTTTTAAATCTGTCGAAAAAAATTTCAAATTCAATCTTTACGGAAATATTCTGGGATTTTATGAAAAATCCGATTTAATTGCGGGAAGCAGTTATCTTCCTTTAATTAATGTTTCTGAAGGTATCAATAGTTTTAAAGAAATTATGTTGAATACAAATATGGGACACGGAATTGTATTTAAACCCTTGAAAGAATGGCTTATCCCAACAAAAAAGTTCATAAACAAATCTAAAAAATAATTTTAATTCTTATTCTTTCGAGCTTGTTTTATTTTCCATTCTTGTTTTATCTTGAAAAAAGCGGTTTCAAAATCTTCTGCGGGTCCCGGTGCAGAAATTAAAGCTAATTTACCTTTCGGGTTAATTAAAAAATAAGTCGGATAGGCACGAACATTATAATCTTCAATAACTTTTCCGTTGTCGTCACTGTGTAAAACCGTTATGTTTTTTGTGTCAATGTCTTTCAGAAAACCTTTTATTCGTGCAGAACTGTTTTCCTTAAAGATTAAAATAATTTTAAGTAATTCCGGATTTTTTTCGGCAAGCGCTTTAATTAAAAGAATGTCTTTTTTACAAGGATAACTGTCTGTTGAAAAAAACCCGAGATACACAAATTTCCCTCTGAAATCCGATAAACTATGCATGTATGTTTCGTTGTCGGGTAATCTGAAATCCAAACTTGAATTACCGGTAATTAAATTTAATGAATTATCAAGAAAATTATTTACGGCAATTAATAAGTATTTATTTTTTATGTATTTCTTGGATGAATATAAGACGTCAATAATGTTATTCTTATAAATTGGTGTTTTATAAAATTCATTATAAAGGTTAATAAATAAAAAGTATTCTCTGAATTCTTGATTGTAGCATAAATCATAATTTGATAAAGTACGACTCATCATATTCCATCCTGCATTTGTTGCTAAAAGTTTGTAGAGTGTGTCACCGTATACTTCAAACAGAACCGTTCCGAGCCCTTCTTTAAGTAATGTGTTATATGCAGGATTTTTATATAAAATAGGCTCATCACTAAAATTTTTACGAACAACGGCTTTCTTATTTTTGTATATTGTATGAACCCGCAAATCAAGAAGCTTATATTTTTTGTAATTTAAAAAAAACGGATTCTCTGAGAAAGAAGTGCTGTCGTCAATAATTTGGATTTGAGTTTCAAATAAGCCCGGGTTAATATGTTTCGGATTTTTAAATATATTTTCCATTCCGGTTTTATATAATGCATCAAACTTTTTTATTTCAGCTGTTACCGTTTGGTCGTTATTAAGAATACGAATGTAAAATTCATAAGGTTTAAAATACGGATTTATAATATCTTCATGTCTTCGAATTGTTTTTTTCGGCAGTACAATATCAAATTCTTTTCCGGGTTCAATAATGATATATCCGATAAATACATCCAAATCCAGAAAAGCTTGAAAAGTGTCATCCGTTTCGACCAAAAAAGTAAAATAACCTTCATCATCAACCGGACTTTCGGCAATCATTTTCTTTGTTAATGTAATGTAATCGGAATAAGTGTAGAGTTTTAATGTTTCGCCGGAATAAGTGCCGGCATTTCCGTATATTTTACATATTCCCGCTTGAGTTTGTATGCTTAAAGAAAGGATAAAAACAATGCTTACAAATTTTCTCATGATTTCGGTTTTAAGTTTGCTTGATTCTTTCTTTAGGGTGTTTTTATCAATACGGCAGTTAAAACAATTGTTTCAATTTTGTTCTCGCTGTTTTTGATCGGGATGAATTTTTCTATCAATTCTTCCGTATTATTATTACGAAAATATCTGTTAATCATTGTTTCACCGTTCAGAACTTTTTTATATAGGTCCTGAAATTTTTCATTTTTTTCGAAAATATCGAAAATTTTTATATCCGATTTCAATTCTTCTTTAATACCGTATAGTGTTTTTGCAGCTTTATTAATATCTGAAATTGTACCTTCCGCATTAAAAATAATTGTCGGAAACATATTATTAATCAGCTCAAAATTTTCTGACAGTTTGTTAAATTTAATATTTAATTGTTCTTTTTCTTTGCTTAAAGCAGAAATTGTTTTCTCAGATTGTTTTTCTTTTATTGCTAATTCTTCTGATTGTTTTTTAGAATCTTCCGCAAGTTTTGTTGTTAAAATTTTGGTGTTGATATTTGAAATCTCAGCTGCAATACGTTCGGCAATAACATTTAAAAAGTTAACACGATAATCCGTAATCCTTTTTAAGGAAGCAATTTCTATTACCCCGAATAATTTTTTTTCATAAATTAAAGGCATTAATATAAGCGATGACGGAGTATCTTCACCCAAACCCGAGCTGATGTATGTATACCCTTCCGGCAAGTCATCAATACGAATAAGTTTTTGCTCTTTAGCACATTTCCCGACCAAACTTTCTCCGATTTCAATTTCGGTATCTAATTGTTTTTTCTTGTCGTAAGCATAGGCAGCTTCCAGAATTAACAGTTCTTTTTCATCTTTTTCTTTTAATACAAAGATGCCCGCCTGTTCCGCTCTCAGATGTTCGGCTAATTTTTTTATTACCGGATAAGCCATTTCCTCGGTACTTTTAAAATCTTGTTGCAGTAAAAGGGTAAAAGCCGTAACTCCGGATTGATACCAATTATTACGTTCCAGTTCAAGCATATTTAATCTTCGTTCTTTTTCATAAGTCAATAAATTTTCTTTAATATCAACTAATAAAGCACCGAGCTGTACATTTTCCGGAACTTCTGATTTTGCTTTTAAATTTCCGAGTTTCAGATTTTCGGCAAATTCAGTATTTTTAAAATAAGTGTCAAGTAAAAAAGATAACTCTTTATAAACACTGCCGAATTCGTTCTTTTTATTAATTTTTATTTTTAATTTATCCGGAAAAGCAGTGTAAGAAAAAAAGTTTTTAAGATTTACGGCGATTTGTTTTATGTTTCCGGAAATCGTGACCGAAATAAAGATTGTATAGATTAAAGGAATTAATATTGCTGCAGATATTAATATAACGGCAAAAATTTTGTTTTCTTCAAAATTGATACTCAGAATATCCCAATAATACAATAAAGTAACGACTCCTGTTATCAAAATCAGAAATATGATGTATGTCAGAAAAATTTTAAATTTTATCTTCACAATAATTACAGTTTATAAAATTCGATTAAGGCAAATATACGGATTTTTTATAATAATTTTCAGTAAAAACTATTCGGTTTCCTTTTTTTTGTTCAAACCTTCTAAAACAATAACAATTTCTCCTTTTACCGTGTTATTCTCAAAATACGAAATCACTTCGGACAAATTGCCTCGGACCGTTTCCTCATAAATTTTTGTTAATTCTCTCGAAACGGAAACCTGCCTGTCTTCTCCGAATTGATCTGAAAATTGTTGCAATGTTTTAATCAATCGATACGGTGATTCATAAAAAATCATGGTTCTTTTTTCTTCAGAAAGTTCTTTTAGTCGTTTTTGTCTGCCTTTTTTTTGCGGTAAAAATCCTTCAAAACAAAAACGTTCACAAGGTAAACCTGAATTAACGAGTGCAGGAACAAAAGCCGTTGCACCCGGCAAAGTTTCAACCGGAATATTGTTTTTAAGACATTCTCTGACAATTAAAAACCCCGGATCGGAAATTCCGGGAGTTCCTGCATCACTGACCAAAGCAATACTTAATCCTGATTGCAGCTTTTCTATGATATTTTGAACTTGTTTGTGTTCGTTAAATTTATGATAAGCTGACATACTGTTTTGAATATCAAAATGTTTTAATAAAACGGAAGTTGTACGTGTATCTTCCGCTAAAATTAAATCAACTTCTTTCAAAATTTCTACGGCTCTGAATGTAATATCATTAAGATTGCCGACGGGTGTGGGAACAAGAATGAGTTTAGACATTAATACAATTTTTTACAAAGATAAAATAATTAGCGGAAGGATTTTTTTATGTTTTCTGAAAAAACCTGAAATTTTTAACTTGGGACGTCGAGAACTATTTTAAGCGTTGAGTTTGACAAACTATGCGCTAAAGAGACAGCGTTATTATATTAAACCGAATTAATTCTAACAGCAAGAAATATTATGTAAATTGAAAACAGAACCTTAGTTTTTATAAAATTAAAAGGAAAATCGTATATTTGTTAATTGTAAAAACGTATTCATTTAAAAAAAATATAAGCATGTCAGAAAGAATGATAAAGCAATTTACGGAAATGGTTCAAATTGACAGTGAATCAAGTAATGAAGCTAATTTTATTAATTATCTTGAAAAAGAATACCAAAAATTAGGAGCAGAAACGAAACAGGATAACTATGGGAACCTAATTGCAAAATTACCTGCAAAGGGATGCGAAGGAAAAGAACCTATTTTATTATCGTGTCATGCCGATACCGTAAAACCCGGGATAGGTATTGAACCGATTATTGAAAACGGTGTCATAAGGTCAAAAGGAGAAACTATTTTGGGTGCCGATGATAAAGCAGGTATCGCAGAAATGTTGGAAGCTTTAAGAATTGCCGAAGTGAGACCTCCGGTTGAAGTTGCTATATCACGGGAAGAAGAAATAGGCCTGTTTGGGGTTAAAAATCTTGATTATAGTCTGCTTACAGCTAAAAAGGGTTTTTTACTTGATAATGACACTTTAGACACAATTATTATCGGAGGACCTTCCTATTATGCTTTTGATGTTACCGTTAAAGGTAAATCGGCACATGCCGGAATGGAGCCGGAGAAAGGGATTAATGCAATTGTTGCCGCATCAAAAGCAATCGTTGCCTTAAAACTCGGAAGAATAGACCATGAAACTACGGCAAATGTCGGAATTATAGAAGGCGGAATTGTCCGCAACGGAGTTCCCGATAGAGTTGTTTTTAAAGCTGAATGCCGAAGTTTAAACCATGAAAAAACAGCTAAATTGGCTGATGAAATGAAGGCAATTATGAAAAGAGAAGTTGAAGCTGTCGGGGCTAAAATTGAAATTGATGAAAATAATTTATGTAAAGCGGTTGATATTCCTGAAAACTCGTTTACGGTAGAAATGGCAAAAAAAGCCCTTAAATCAGTAGGTATTGATGCAAAAGCAACTTTTATGACAGGTTTTACGGATGCTTCAATTTATAATAATATGGGAATAGAAATGGCTGTTGTCGGAATCGGTGCCAGAAATGAACATGCGCTTGATGAACATATTTATATTAACGATATGGAAAAAGCACTTAAAATGATTGTTGAATTATTACGATTATCAGCTCAATAAATAAACCTCAAAAAATTATAATTAACTTATCCGATATTCATTAAATATAATCTCATGAAGAAAATTATCTTATTTTTTTTCAGCTTATTACTATTTCAATATTCCGGTGCTCAAATTAAGACCGACAGTATTAAAACAGCATTATTAATTGTAGATATTCAGGAATTTTATTTTCCTTCGGATTACGGTCCCGGCTTGGTAAATGCCGAGGAAGCAAGTTTAAAAGCCAAAGACGTTTTGCAGGTTTTCAGAGAAAACAAACAATTAGTCGTGCATGTA
>JANTGL010000035.1 GCA_024762915.1 Bacteroidales bacterium
TTAGTTTATAAAATAATAGATAAGGCAAAATTTTTACTATCTTGCAAACTGAAAAATTATAGCTTAATATGCCGCACGCTTTTAAGCTAAGACGTTATGAGCAATAAACGAATTAAAAGATGGCGGAATCCACAGGAATATTTATTGAAGTTGACCTTGATGAAAACGTGGTAAAAAAATTGTTGAATCAAAAGTTTGAAAATGCCCCATTTGGAAAAAAATTAGGGTACTATTTTAGTGAGCTACTCTACGATAGAAACAACAATCCTGAAAAGGTTTTTATATTTCATTATGACAAAAAGGAGCAGAAATGCTTTATCGCTTATCTAATGAACTACTTTAATGAAGTTGATATTTCACATTTTCCCAAAATATTGGAAATGATGAGTACGCTCAAGAATACAAACACTACCAATTATGCTGTTGTGATGACGACCTTCCCTGAAGTTTTATGGGGATATAAAATAACTAAAGGCGTAAATAGGTTATTAGCTGAAAATATACCTCAAGACAAGGTAGCTTTCCTTTCTGAGAAATTTTGGTCTTTTTCGGAGAATAATGATTTTCCTGAACCTCAAAAAGCACTCAAAAAGAGAGGGTATTTCTACAAAAGTTTTAAAAACTACTACAAAAAATATCTTGCATACGTAGAAGAATCGTTAAAACCACAAAAAATAGCTAAAGCAACCAAAGAGAATCCCTATCATTTATTTGACGAATTTTACACCTATGATTACAAAGTATATGAATTCAGAACCTATACCAATCAAGTAATAGAACTCCCCAAAGCCGACCCCTTATCATTTAGAAATGTTGCTCATGTTAAAGCCGATAAAAATTTTGTATTTAAACAAAAGCTGGCAGTAAATTCTCCACCTAAAAGTATAAAGAAAGGGAATTTTACCGTTAACAACCCAAAGGCCATTTGGGAATGGCATATTGTAGATGGGGTTCATGGGGGAAGTTTTGAATACATCAAAGAAAAGTGGGACACAATTTACTACAGGGATAAAGACAATATATTCTATGGTTTAAAAAAAATAGCAGCAGATAGGAACACCTTTGAATACCTAGATTTTTGTTTTGGAAGAGATAAAAACCATGTATTCTGTTATGACAGCATAATCCCCATTGATACCAATAGTTGCGAACTAAGTAAAAATGGATTCATTTGCGATCAAGAAAATATTTTTCACTTTGATAACCAAATACCTCTTGACGCAAAAACATTTAAAGTTTTAGAATGTATAAAGGGAACTTACAAAGGAGTTGGTGCCAATGGGCATCCAATAAATGGAACTTTTGTACTTGAAGATAAATATGGAAAGTATGAATACAACAAAGATTGGGAACAGGAAAAAATAAAGCTCATAACAAATAAACCCAATTAAAAAAGGGTTTATACGAATCCGTTAGCTGCAAGTATCAAATAGATTTTAAAATATGCCAAAAAAGAAAAAAGCTCCAATATGGATTCTAATTTTGATTCTGTTCTTAATATTTGGCGGTATTTTCGCTATCGTTATCGGATTAAATAATATTAAAAATTACACTAATCCATATTTATTTGTAATCATCTTTGGTGGTTGCGGGTTTGTAAGCGGATTTTGGATTTCAAAAAAATTAAAACAAAAAATTGCTATTACTCAAAATATGAAAAATGAATATTATAAAGCGATATTCTCATTCTCGGTTGGATTTTTTGGATTATTCATTTTATCAGGTTCATATTTAAATGAAAGTTTATCTGATATTGAAAAATGCGGCGTTTTTGAAGTTATTAATAAATACAAAAGAGAAAAAGTTTTTAGATTTCCGGAAAAAATTTCATTAGAAGTAAAAATTGATAACAACAATCATCGAATGATTTGCAGCAAAAAGTTTTGGAACAATACATTGGTTGGAGACAGAATTTATTTATGTTTATATAAAAGCAATATAGGATTTGATTTTGCGACTTTACCGGATGATATTAAAAATAAATAATAAAAACCAGACAGCTAACACAAAGTTAAAAACAATAAAAAAAATAATTACACAATGAAATTAAAATATCTATTTTTAATATCAACTCTATTATTTTCGATATTTTACAGTTGTAAAAAAGATAAAATTGAAAATGTTAAATACAGCATGCAACAAATAGGAGGAGATATTATTTGTGAGGCTCCCGGTGACTTTTTCGGGCAATCTGTGTCCCTAAGTTCCGACGGTTTAATTATAGCAATTGGTGCATGGGGCAATGATGGGAATGGTATTGATGCCGGGCATGTAAGGATTTATCAATATTTTTCCGGAAATTGGACACAAATAGGGAATGATATTGACGGAGAAGCAGCAGGTGACGCCTTTGGTTCTTCTGTAAGTTTAAGTTCTGAAGGCTCAAGAGTAGCAATTGGGGCTCCTGGGAATGATGGAAACGGTTCTGGTTCCGGTCGCGTTCGTATTTTCCAAAATCAAAGTGGAACATGGACACAAGTCGGTAATGATATTGACGGAGAAGCAGAAGGAGACTTCTCCGGTTATCCTTTAAGTTTAAGTGCCAATGGTTCACAAGTAGCAATTGGAGCTTATCTTAATGATGGGAATGGCACAGCTTCCGGACATGTAAGGGTTTACAAAAACATTTCAGGTATTTGGACACAGATAGGTAACGATATTGACGGAGAAGCAGAAGGAGATAAATCAGGTGAGTCAGTAAGTCTAAGTTCAGATGGTATGACAGTAGCAATAGGTGCCACATTAAATGATGATAATGGCTTTGCTTCAGGTCACGTGAGAATTTACAAAAACATTTCAGGAATGTGGACGCAGGTGGGAAACGATATAAATGGGGAATCAGAAAATGATCATTCGGGTAAGTCTGTAAGCCTAAGTTCTGACGGTTCTATTATAGCTATTGGGGCCCCTTACAATAATGGAAAAGGTGATTATGCCGGTCATGTAAGGATTTATCAAAATAAGGTAGGAACATGGTCACAATTGGGTCAGGATATTGATGGTGAAGCAGAAGGAGACTTCTCCGGTTATTCCTTAAGTATAAATAACGATGGTTCTACATTAGTTATTGGTGCTTTATGGAATCAAGATAATGGTATTGATGCCGGACATGTAAGAATTTACAAAAACATTTCCGGAAATTGGACAAAAGCAGGAGATGATATTGACGGAGATGCAAAAGGAGACCTTTTAGGTGCGTCCGTAAGCATGAACGGAGATGGCTCAAAAGTTGCCGTTGGTGCCCCAAGCAGCAGTACAGATAGTGGTTATGTGCGCGTATATAATATAGTTACTACAATCAATGACCAATAACATAATACAAATTTTGGATAATAGTTTTTTATCACAAAAATAAACCACATTAAAAACGTAGTTTATTAGAGCCGTTGTGGTTAATTAAAGAAATAAAGAAATGAAAATAAGAGTATTTATATTTGCAAAAACACCTAAAATTGAAAATATAAATTAGTATATTTGCAAAAAGTAATATTTTGATATGGATATTAAAGACTTTAAAGCAGGAAAATATATTAAGCAAATAGAATATTCATCATTTCTGCCTGAAAAAATTTACAAAGAATGGATTATCTCTTCTCCTAAGATTAACCATTTATTATCAGAAGCAAATAGATTGCTTGGTGAATTAAATGCTTTTTCTCAATTGATACCGGATGTAGATTTCTTTATAAAAATGCACATTTCAAAAGAAGCAACGACTTCCAGTAGAATTGAGGGGACTAGAACAAATATGGAAGAGGCGCTTTTGAATGAGGAAGAATTAAATCCTAAAAAAAGGGACGATTGGAAAGAAGTTCAAAACTATATTAATGCTATAAATTATTCGATATCTGAACTTGAAAAATTACCATTATCTAACAGATTGTTAAAAAATACACATAAGGTTTTATTATCAGGTGCTCGAGGAAAACATAAATTGCCCGGAGAATTTAGAAAAAGTCAAAATTGGCTGGGTGCAACACTCAAAGATGCCATTTATATTCCACCGTATTATCTTGATATACAAGATTTAATGAGTGATTTAGAAAAGTTTTTGAATGAAAATGATTATTATATTCCACATTTAATAAAAATTGCTGTTGCTCATTATCAGTTTGAAACAATCCACCCGTTTTTAGATGGAAATGGCAGGTTAGGAAGATTGATGATTACATTATATTTAGTCAGCAATAATATTTTAAAAAAACCGGCATTATATCTATCTGATTTTTTCGAAAAACACAAAGAATACTATTATGATAATTTAATGCGAGTTAGGTTAAATAATGATTTGGAACAATGGATTACTTTCTTTTTGGTTGGGGTTATAGAAACTTCAAAATTATCAATTCAGGTCTTTAAAGATATTATTCAACTTAAATCTGATATTGAAGATAATAAAATTCCGAAAATGGGAAGTAAAGCGGAAAAAGGTATACAAATTTTAAGAATTTTATTTCAAAATCCGATTATTACTTCAAATAAATTGGTCAAAGAACAAAATATTGCTTCATCAACTGCAAACAGACTACTTTCAGAATTTGAAAAACTTAAAATTATAAAAGAATATACCGGATTTAGGAGAAATAGAAAATATATATTTAAAGACTATTTCGAATTATTTAATAAAAAAGAATGATTAAAAACTTACCGCAACATTGTGGCTATGCGCACCGTTATGAAACATTAATAAAGCAGCATATGTCTCATTTAAAATAAATCAAACTTATAATTATAAACAGAGCCGTTAAATAAAAAGGGGCATTCAATAAAAGAGTAAGACCCGAAATGCTTTGCAAAACGGGTCTTCATACTCAAAATCAAACGTACAAGGAAAAACTTAATATTTTTTATAACTCTTCTTCATATTCTATAAATTCAAAATCCAGCTCAACAATTTCATCAAATTCTTCTCCGGCTTCCTGCATATCTTCATCTTCTTCAAGTGCATACCATCGTATGCTAACCGAATATCCGCTTTCGCTTATATCTTCCAGTTTAAAAAAAATGTCTAACAATAATTTTGCAGAAGCCGTATTAAAATATTCCATTTTGACATCAAGAACTAAGGGTTCTTTCAGACCTGCATTTTTATAATCATCCAACCATTTAATCAACTGTTGATAAAACTTATCAGTATCAGCAGGAAAAGAACGACCGGTCAACAAAAATCGGTTTTCTTCCGCATCAAAGATTACTCCGGGAGTATCCTGTCCTGCTTTTAATTCTATTTTATCAGGAAACATATTCTTATTTAGTTTTCAGACAAAAATAGAAAAACTTTTTATAAAAATACAAATATTATTCCGGAAAGTCAAATTTATCTTACTTAATTCCAATTAATCATTAATTCCGGACAATATTGTTTGATATTTTACTTTGTCGGATAAAATAATTTTTGCTTTTTTTAATGATTTGTCAAATTTCATTTCATCACGAATCATTCCTTCTCCGTAATAATATCTTTTAACAATTTCTCTTTCTAAAATCGGAAGAATTTCTTCCTTAAATTGAATTAAAGCATTGGTTTTATCAATACTCAATTCTTTTTGGAGTTCTTTAATTTTAATGATTACTTCTTGTTCATAATGCTCATTTTCAGCTGTCTCTGCTAATTTTTCAGCTATAATTCCGGCTTCGGATTGAAAATTAAGATTCCTTTTTTCAACGTATTTTATGAATTCGTTATACTCGGAATTATTCATAGTAAATTCATCAACGGAAGGTATTTTTTCGTGCTCATAATAATATTTCGTGCTAAAATCAAAGATTTCAAAATTTCTCAGTAATTCTTTAGTGAATTTACTCAATACTTTTTTAGCAAGCTTAATATCGGGCTCAATTCCGCCGCCGTCATACACTTTTCGCCCGTTTAAAGTTTTAAATTCAGAAATTAAAGAGTCGGGCACTTTTCCGATACTTCCGTCAGGGTTCCGATGCGAATAATCGATGGCCTGAATGCATCTGCCGCTCGGAATATAATATTTTTGCGTCGTAATTTTGATCCGTGTATTGTATTCAACTTTACGCGTAATTTGAACCAAACCTTTACCGAAAGATCGTTGTCCGATAATAACGGCACGGTCTAAATCCTGCAAAGCACCGGAAACAATTTCGGATGCCGATGCCGAATGACTGTTAATCAACACAACAAGCGGTAAATCGGGAAAAAGAGGCTCTTTTTTTGCTTTATAATCATGATTCCAGCTTTTTACACGCCCTTTAGTGGACACAATTTCACTGCCTTTGGGAACAAAAAGGTTCACAATATTGACGGCTTCGTTCAGTAAACCGCCGGGATTTTCACGTAAGTCAATAATCAGTCCCGATAATTTTTGTTTTTCATTTAAGTCCTTTAATTTTTTCCGAAATTCATTTGACGAATTTGCCAAGAACGTGTTTAATTTAATATATCCTAAATTTCCTTCAAGAACATCAGCAAACGGGATAACAGGGGACGAAATTTTTTTCCTTACAATAATCTTTTCTGTCGGATTTTCAAATCCGAATCGTTTAATCTTTAAATGTATTTCACTACCGGGTTCTCCTTTAAGATTTTTTCGAATTTCGGAAATATTTTGTTTCGAAATGTCAATCCCGTTCACCGCAATTATTTCATCTCCTGCTTTTAAACCGGAGCTGTCTGCCGGCGAACTTTTATAAATATCACTAATCAATAAGCTTTCTTTTTTATCAAAAATACTTGCTCCGATACCGCCGTATGCACCGGTTGTCATTAGTTTAAAATCTTCAATTTGATTTTCGGGATAAAAAACGGTGTACGGATCCAACTTTTGTAAAAATTCTTTTGTTGCTTCCCCGATTAATTTCGGTACGTCAACATCGTCCACATAATACATCCTGACTTCACGCACAACATCATGAAACAAATCGAAACTTTTTGCCAGTTCAAAATCATCCCCGTCATCGTAGATTTTAAATGCCGTTAGAGTTGTTGCCGTTATTATCAGAATTATAAATATTGCGAATATTTTTGATTTTAATATTTTTTTCATTTTCAAAATCTTTAAAATTATTTAAACGCCGGTATTCCCGTAATATCATAACCGGTAATCAACAAATGAATATCATGTGTTCCTTCATAAGTAATAACCGATTCGAGATTCATCATATGTCGCATAATCGGAAAATCACCGCTTATTCCCATAGCTCCGAGAATTTGGCGACTTTCGCGAGCAACTTTTAATGCCGTATGCACATTATTGCGTTTTACCATGGAAATTTGTGCCGGTGTTGCTTTATTCTCATTTTTCAGTTGCCCGACGCGTAATGCCATTAGTTGTGCCGCCGTTAATTCGGTCAACATTTCGGACAATTTTTTTTGGGTTAATTGAAAACTTGCCAGCGGTTTGTTGAATTGTTTTCGTTCTTGAGAATATTGTAGTGCCGTATTAAAACAATCAAAACCGGCACCCAAAACACCCCATGCGATTCCGTAACGAGCAGAATTTAAACACATCATCGGACCCTTTAATCCGACAATATTCGGCAGTAAATTTTCCTTCGGGACTTTCACTTTATCAAAAACCAATTCCCCGGTAACGGATGCTCTTAATGACCATTTTTTTACTGTTTCGGGTCTTGAAAAACCCTCAAAATCTTTTTCAACAATTAGTGCTCTCACTTTATTTTCCTCATCTTTTGCCCACACAACAGCAAGGTCGCAAATAGGTGCATTGGTAATCCACATTTTTGCACCGTTCAATAAGAAATAATCTCCTTCATCGGTAAATTTGGTTTCCATGCTTCCCGGATCCGAACCGTGATTCGGTTCTGTTAAACCAAACGCACCGACAAATTCACCGCTTGCTAATTTCGGTAAATATGTATTCCGTTGCGCTTCATTTCCGAATTCATAAATCGGATACATCACCAAAGATGTTTGAACCGAAGCCGTGGAACGAATTGAAGAATCACCTCGTTCAAGTTCTTGCATAATTAATCCGTAGGTTATTTGGTCAAAGCCCGATCCGCCGTATTTTTCGGGAATAAAAGAACCCAAAGCACCAAGTTCGCCCATTTGTTTTATAAGCTCTGTCGGAGATTGATGCTTTTGATTTGCTTCATCAATTATCGGTAAAACATTTTTATTAACCCAAGCACGAACCGAATCCCTTATTAATTTTTGCTCGCCGGTTAAGAACTCATCCGTTTTAAAATAATCTGTTATCATATTTTAAATTCTTTTGTTTCCGTACAAAGAAAAAAAAAATGCTTAATTTTGCACTCTCATAACTGAAATATTTGCTTTAAACAGATGGATTTTTTTACGCAAAACCAATTATTTGTTATATACATCATAAATTTATCCTTTATTGCATATGTCAGATATACAAATATAGGGTTTATTAAAAAAATACTGATTGCTCCCGTAAATTATAATACGGCACAGCAAATTCAAAAATCGGAAATTAATAAAAAGTCAATTACAAACATTCTCTTATCTCTTAATTTCTATATTTCTGCTATAGTTTTTTCCGTTTATTTATTAAGTAATCGGAATTTAATCCCTCCGGGAATCAATCATTTTATCATTTTTATAAGTCTTTTTTTGATAATTTTTTTGGTAATATATTTAAATGCGGGAATTAATTTTTTATCAGCGTCTGTATTTAAACTAAAGGATATCGCTGTTGAATACCATCGAAACAATAAAACGTCTTTCCAAGCAATGGGGATTATCTTATTTGTTATTAATATTTTAATCTCCTTTTCATCAATCAGCGATTATGCATTTTATACGGGAATTAGTATTATCGTATTTTTTTATTTTTTAAGACTGATACGATATATCAAAATAAATTTATCAAAACAGATGAATAGTTTCTACTTGTTTTTATACCTTTGCGCCGTCGAAATTTTACCGATTATATATTTATTTAAAATTTTTACGCTTTATCACAACCCAACTAACTAAATTCCAATCGTTTAACTAAAACCTTACGTTTTGAAAATAAATAATATTTTAGTTTCACAACCCGCTCCCCAAAATGAAAAATCGCCATATTTTGATTTAGAAAAGAAATATGGCGTAAAAGTCGACTTTCGAGCTTTTACAAAAGTAAACGGTTCAGATGTAAGAGAATTCAGAAAGCAAAAAATCAACATTTTGGAACACTCTGCGGTTATCATGACCAGCAAAGCTGCCGTAGATAACTATTTCAGAATTGCCGAACAAATGCGTTTAACCATTCCGATTTCAATGAAGTTTTTTTGTGTGACGGAATCAATTGCCTATTATCTTCAAAAATATATCACCTACAGAAAGCGAAAAATCTTTTTTGCTCAAAAAATGTTTGATGAGTTATTGGAATTAATGGCAAAACACAAAAAAGAGAAATTTTTATTACCTGTAGCAAAAACACATAAACCGACAATTGCAAAGAAACTTAAAGCGGCCGGTTTCAGTTTTTCAAAAGCCGTAATGTATGAAACGGTGAGCGCAGATTTATCAGACTTAACAGACATTCACTATGATGTTATCGTTTTTTTCAGTCCGGTAGGTATTACGTCATTATTTGACAACTTCCCTGATTTTACCCAAAACGGCAGAATCATTGCTTCTTTGGGTAAATCTACCGCAAATGCCGTAAAAAAAGCCGGTCTTCGATTGGATATTAATGCGCCTACAAAAGAATATCCGTCAATGACCATGGCCATTGAGAAGTTTATTCTTGAAAATAATAAATGATCGAAAAAAAACGTACATTCTCTGCAAAAGAACATTTAAAAAGCAGAAAAGAAATATCCCGCATTTTTACGGACGGGATATTTCTTTATTCCGATTTTTTAATATTAAAATATTTACCCGGAGAACATCAAAAAACGCATAAACTTGCGGTGAGTGTTCCGAAACGGCTTTTCAAATCAGCGGTTATTCGAAATAAACTGAAACGACGGATTAAAGAATCATATCGCTTAAACAAACACATTCTTTACGGTTATTCTGAAAAATCAAATACTTTTTTCAATTTTTTAATAATCTATAAGCACAAAGATATCGTATCCTATCAAATGATAGAAGAACATCTTCTGATTTTACTGAATAAACTTATTGAACAAGCTTAATTATTTTCTTCCGGTTTCTTTTTTCGATTTATTAAAAGATAAATAATTGGTAAAATCCCGGCGGTGTTAATAATTCCAATAACAATAAACCAAGCCAAATGGTTATTTCTTCCGGCTTTCCACATGGCAATTAATTTCATTACCAATTCAAAAAGCGCAATTACAATCAATAAAGGCAAAAGATGTAGAATCGTTTCTGAAAGTTGTGCATCCATGGTATTATATTTTTGAGGGTTTAATTCTTATCTAAAAAATCAATTCTCATTTTACGTTTTTCGGTATCCGATATGCTGAAATCTCCTTTATAGGCAGCTTTTTCCCATTCGCCGTACATCGGATTCGGAAAAGCGATATATTTTGCACCGAATAAATTTGAATGCATCGTAACGGAATCATTACGATTCATTTTTTTTGCATATTTAAAATTTTCGTCAAAATCGCGCAAATTATCTCCGAGATACAGAATGACATCATAATTTTTTAATACGGAATCTCTTCGAGCTGTTTTATCGGATGTTTTATCTTTCAACAAGATGTGTTGTTTATCGGCAAACGGAAAGCCGACATTTTTTAAGTTTTCAAGAGTTGCTTGCAGGTTTTTCACACTTCTATTTGAAATATAAAAAATTTCGATGCCTTTTTCTTTTACGAAATGAGCAAAGTCGACGGCACCGGGCAGAGCTTCAGCCTTTTTTTCTTGAATCCATTCAGTCCAGGTTTCCGAATTATAATGTGTTCCGTTTTCTATCAATCGAGCATTATAAGGACTGTTATTCAGAACAGTTTCATCAATATCCGTTATAATCGCTTTCGGTTTCTGTTTCTTTATTTTAAATCGGTCTTTTTTCAATTTTTCATCCAGAACCAATTTAGCATAACTAAATGTTTGATAATAAATTGCACGTGCTTCGGCTGATTTTTGAAACCACGTAGTTGCCATCACCAGATGTTCCGAATTTGATATTTTTGAAGAATCTTTCGTGACAATAACGTCTTTTTCAACATTCTTTTCTTTATCACAACATGATGATAAAGCAAATACCGCTATCACAACGATAAAAAACAATTTTTTCATTTTATTTTGTTTTAAAAATTAAATATACAACTATTTTATAAATCTTTATTCTTTGAATCAATAAGAATCGTAACCGGTCCGTCATTTATTAATGAAATTTGCATATCGGCACCGAATTCTCCGGTTTGTATCTCTTTTCCGGTTTCTTTTTCACAAATATTAATAAATTTTTCATACAAAGGAACGGCAGTTTCAGGCTTTGCAGCTTTGATGTATGACGGTCGATTTCCTTTTTTTGTTTTTGCGTGAAGGGTAAATTGGCTGACAATCAACATTTCACCGTCAATATCTTTTATTGATAAATTCATTACGCCTTCGTCATCATTAAAAATGCGTAAGCTGTTTATTTTTCGAGACATCCAAAGTAAATCTTCTTCCGAATCTTCATTTTCAAATCCGGCCAGAACCAATAGACCCGTTCCGATATTTGATTTTATTTCGCCTTCAATACTTACAAAACATCCGCTTACTCTTTGAATGATGACTCTCATTTTTCAAGAAACTTTTTATCAATTAACAATTCTGCAATTTGCACCGCATTTGTTGCCGCTCCTTTCCTTAAATTATCGGCGACGACCCATAAATTTAAACTGTTTGCCTGTGAATAATCTCTTCTGATACGACCGACAAAAACCGCATCTTTGCCTTGCGAGATAATCGGCATCGGATAAATATTATTTTCGGGTTCGTCGTAAACGACTACGCCCGGCATTTTCTCCAATAATTTATAAACTTCCGAAAGTTCAAAATCATTTTCAAACTCGATATTTACGGCTTCGGAATGTCCGCCGATTACCGGAACACGTACCGCCGTAGCCGTAAGATTAATTTCTCTGCTTAAAATTTTATGCGTTTCATTCACCAATTTATCTTCTTCTTTCGTATATCCGTTTTTCGTAAAGACATCACAATGCGGGATACAATTATTATCAATCGGATGCGGATATACCTTTTTTCCGTGAATATTTGCTCGCTCGTCAATCAGTTGTTCTACGGCATCTTTTCCGGTTCCCGTTACCGATTGATAGCTTGAAACAACAACCCGTTTTATTTTATATGCTTTATGCAAAGGGTATAAAGCCATTAACATTTGAATGGTTGAACAATTCGGATTAGCGATAATTTTATCTTCAAAAGTAAGTTTGTGACCGTTAATTTCCGGAATTATTAATTTTTTATCCGGATGCATGCGCCAAGCCGAAGAATTATCAATAACGAAAGTTCCGTTTTTTTCAAATTCCGGTGCCCGTTTTATGGAGATTTCCGATCCGGCTGAAAATATGGCAATATCCGGTTTATTATCAATTGCTTCCGAAACGGACACAATCTTATATTTTTGGTCTCTAAATATAATATTTTTACCCGTCGAAGTATCCGAAGCAACCGGAATAAGTTCCGAAACCGGAAAATTCCGTTCATCCAAAACGTTCAGAATAACTTCACCAACCAAGCCCGTAACACCAATAATTGAAACTTTCATGTAAAATTAATTTTAAGCACTCATCATTTTTCATTCAAAAGTGTTAATTTTGAAATATAAAGCAAAAATATAATTCTATTCCGAACTTTATTTTAATTCTTATGAAAAATTTATTTTTCTTAATGTTTTTATTAATCCCGTCTTTAATTTTTTCTCAAATTAATGATGATTTTGAAGACGGAGATATTTCGGGTTGGACAGAAAGTGTATCGGGACACTGGGAAGCTTCGAACATTAACCCGATTAACGGAATCTATTCTTTACACCAAAGTTTTGATAACAGCTCCGATAGTCTTGATCAAATTTCAATCCCATTCGGGTCCTTTGATATTTCAAGTCAAACAACGTCATGGCGTTTTCAAATCAGGCACGAATACAACCCTTCAGCATTAAATAATTGGGCGTGTTTTTTATTTTCAGATGCCGATGCATCGCAAATGTATCCTTCAGGAACGGCAAACGGCTATGCCGTCGGTGTAAATTATTCGGGTTCCGATGATATGATTAAAATTTGGAAAATAACTTCGGGCAGTGCAACGGAAATATTAAACACAAACTACGACTGGCAAACATCTATCGGCACGAGTACGGCTCCCGGAATAGAAGTATTAAGAACAGCCTCCGGAAATTGGTCTGTTTTTATTGATGAGAACGGCGGTTTTGACAACTTACAACAAATCGGTTCGACAGTTACAAATACGGACTATGTAACGAGTTCATTTTCAGGATTTTATTATGAATACTCATCAGCACAAGACAGAAAATTATATATTGATGATTTTCGTGTAGGAACTGAAATAGCCGATATTGACCCGCCTTTTATTATTCAAATTACGCCTGTTACAAATAACACTTTAACCGTTGATTTTAACGAAGATTTAGACCAAACAACAGCAGAAACAATCAGTAATTATAACGTTGACGGGGGTATCGGGAATCCGACTTCGGCAAGCCTTAATGCGGGAAATCACAAGCAAGTTTTGTTAAGCTTTTCAGAAACATTTACCGACAATACAAATTATACTTTGACGGTAAATAATGTGGAGGATTTATCCGGAAACCCGACTGTAAATGAAACAGCAAGTTTTTCATACATTCAAATTGCTGCTATTTCTGCAAGTCCGACCTCGGCAAATACGCTTGATGCTTTATTTAATAAAACGGTTGATGCGACTACGGCACAAAATACGGCAAATTATTCCGTTGACGGCGGTATCGGAAATCCTGCATCTGCAATTGTTGACGGCACAAACGATAAATTGGTTCATCTGTCATTTGCTTCCGATTTTGTTTTGGAACAAAATTACATTCTCACCGTCAGTAATGTGGAAGACACCTACGGAAATGTGATTAGCTCAGCACATCTGCCTTTTAATTATTACGTCACCCAACCGTTTGATATTGTTTTTAATGAAATTATGTGCGACGTAAATCCTCCGCCGGAAGTACTTCCCGCAAAAAAATATATCGAAATTCATAATAATTCTTTATATCCTATAAATCTGGAAAATTGGAGCATAACATTTTATGATGACACGCCGAGTGAAAAAGTTTTCGGAGCGGCAACTATTCCCGCCGGTGAATACGGAATTATTTGTGATGATGATGATATTACTCTTTTCGAACCCTTCGGAATTGTTCTCCCGATAACGACATTGTCTGATTTAACAACAACGGGAAAACGTCTTATCCTTAAAACTTCGGACGGAACAATAATCGATGACATAACATATTCAAATCAATGGTACGATGATCCGGATAAAGATGACGGAGGATGGTCTTTGGAACGCATTGATTACATGAATTTTTGCGGAGAAAATGATAATTGGACCGTAAGTTC
>JANTGL010000036.1 GCA_024762915.1 Bacteroidales bacterium
AAAGGATACCCGATTGCCAAATAAAAAGACCAATCATCGTAACCGATTTTTCGGTTAACTCCGTATATCCAACGATTATGAAGAGGTAAGGAAGGATCGATTAATTTTATTCCCATATCAGCTCTGAGCAGAACAAATCCTAAATCGAAACGTAAACCGTAACCGGTTCCGACGGCTATTTCTTTGTAGAACGTATTAAAATTAAATTTTGCACCGGGACGAATATCCTGATCATTTATTGCCCAAATATTGCCTGCATCAACAAATAAAGCACCTTCCAATTTCCAAAATAATTTCATCCGGTATTCAATATTTGCTTCTATACGAATATCAGCAGTTTGATTCGGATAACTTTCAAGCGTGTCATTTTGAATATAAGAACCCGGACCTAATGTGCGATTCTGCCAGGCTCTGATACTGTTTGCTCCTCCGACAAAATAGCGTTCTCCGAAAGGAACAACTTTCAAATTCCCGTAAGGCAAAGCTGCTCCGGCAAAAATTCTGAATGCAATTTTATCATTTTCTCTTACCAGTTTTTTATGAAATCGAAATTCAATATCTTCTTTTACAAATTGAGCATACACAATATTATTGACTTGATAACTTCCGTCTGTTTTCGGTTGATCGAACCACTTCATTAGCGCAGACAAACTGTTTCCGGCTAATTTCGTTGTCATCATCAACAGAACTGTATTGTTTTTTCCTTTAAGAAACTGATTATTGAAGGTAAATTTATAGGAAGAACCGAAAACAAAATGCGTTTCGTATGTATCTTTTAATTGAAGACGTGTTATATAATTTAAAAATTCGGTTGTGGCATTTCTTAAATCGACAACATCCGTTGTTACGGGTAAAAATGTATGTCCGATTGTTTGAGTAGAATTCCAATAATAACCGATATTTCCTCCTGCAACCGTATAAGTATAATCCGGGCGCAGTAAAAAATTATAATTCGCCGAAATGATTGTTTTCGGATTGCGTCTTTTAATAAACTTTTTCATCGGAACAGGAGCCATTAATCTTGGAAAATTTAAGCTGAAATTTATTCCGAATTCACGACTGTTGAAAAAGCCCGTCGTATCACTTTCTATCCATGATTTATCCTTTGTCAGTCGCTTAAATGCTACTTTGGTTCCTAAGTTTAAAACCCCGGAATTTCTGAAAATATTATTATGTGTAAATGAAAAATTTCCGCCTACTCCGAAATTACCGGATGTGTTTGTTAATTCGAAAGCGGTGTTTGTTGATTTTAATTTTGATTGAGTTAAACGTATTTCACAATTTAACATCGTAATTGTATCTGTGTTAGAGTTCTCTGATTTTATTTCGGTAAATTTAACATTTGCGATTTGAATAATCGGTAATGACGCAAGATAACGATAGGTTGCATTTACATCTTTCAAATTAAAAAGTTTACCGGCTTTTATATAAAGACCTCTGACAATGGCCTTGGGATTTATTCTCGGCATTTTATTATACAAAAAATGGTATTTTACATCATCTTTATCATAATAAATCAGAGTGTCAAATGTCAAAAAATAATGATCCTTTTCGGTTAAAGCAGTTTGAGCTTCAAAATACGAATAAATAAATACATTCTTAATAATATATTGTTTAAAAGCTGCTTTACTTATTTCTGTCGTATCTTTTTTAATATAGACATACAATTCATCTGATTTATGTTTAGATATCGTATCAGCCGAATAACTTATAAAATCTTTGGAAAAATTATAATAACCCTTATTTCTGAGAAAATTAGTAATCCGTTCACGTTCATTCTCCAAAGCATTTATATCCAACCTATTGCCTTTTTTAAGTAACGAATGAATCGTATCTTTTAAAACCATTTCTTTTACTTTCTTATCATTAATATCATATAGGATGTCAGCAACTTTATGAACTTGTTTCAAGTTTATTTTATAGATTGCTTTAACTTTCTTTTTATTAAGCTTATTTGTATCTGTTAAAATTTGAATATCAGAATTATAAAACCCTTTTCCTTTTAAAAAAATATTAATTTTGGTTTTATTTCTGTATTTATTATTTAATTTAAGCACGACAGGTTCTTCCCCAAATCGTCTTGTCCAATGTTCTTTATTACAATCTTTTGCATCTAATCTCTCAATTTTATTTTGTAATCCGGAAAGTTTATGTGTTGTCCGTTTATATTTTTTTGATTCGGATGATAAATTTTCAGATTTTTTATCATAAAACCGTAATTTTTTTGTTAGCTTTTTGACCTTTTTTTGATTTAATTTATTACATCTTTTATTTTTAATCTCTTTTATTCGGTCAGCTTTTTTATCACTTTTGAGATTATATATAAGCAATCTTAAAGGCAGTATAAAAAATATTTTTGAATTCGGTCGGGGTTTCAGTATTTGTTCAATATCACTTTCTTTAAAACCGGATTTCTTTTCATTAAAGTGCTTATTCGTAATTTCAACCTTATTTTTCACCAGAAGTTGTTCGCTTTCAGGAATATTCTTGGTTATGTTACAAGAAAATAAAAATGAAATCAATAATGCAAAAATTATTGAAATCGGATTAAAATGCTTTATTTTGTATCGTTGCATATAATTTAATAAGACATTATGCTGTCAAAAAACAAAATTAAATTTTTTAATTCTTTAAAATTAAGAAAATTCAGAATAAAACATAATTTATTTCTTGCCGAAGGCGAAAAATTAGTTTTCAATTTGCTGCAATCAGAAATCAAGCCAAAATATATTCTGACCACATCTAAAGAACTCATTCCGACAGAAAAATATTATAATTTTGAAGTTTTTGAACTTACTGTTTCTGATATTAAAAAAATAAGTCAGTTAAAAACACCGCCGTCTGTTATCGGGATTTTTGAAATCCCTGATTATAAAATTAATTTTGCCGAAATTGAAAATTCTTTAAGTATTTATTGTGATGACATTCAAAATCCGGGAAACCTGGGTACCATAATCAGAACTGCAGATTGGTTTGGCATCGGAACTGTTTTTTGCAGCGAAAATACCGTTGATGTTTATAATTCGAAAACAATTCAAGCTTCCATGGGATCAATTGCATCCGTAAAAATTCATTACATTAATAAATCGTATTTTTTCTCATCTTTAAATAATAAAATCCCTGTTTACGGCACTTTTTTAAAGGGGGACAATATTTATAATGCAAAATTAAGCAAATCCGGAATCATTATTATCGGAAATGAAGGAAAGGGAATTTCTGAAGATCTCAATTCGTATATTACAAACAGATTATTTATTCCTGACTTTAACACGAAAATCAAATCTGCAGAATCACTTAATGCATCTGTTGCTGCTGCCGTCGTTTGCTCGGAATTTAAACGAAGAAAATAAAAAAGACTGTCCCGGTATCAGAACAGTCCTTCTAAAATATAATTTACAGTTTTTATTCTTTCGGAGCTCCGTTTTTCATTCCGTCTCTTATTTTAGCTTCCAATTCATCAGCCAGCTCAACATTATCAATTAAAAGTTTTTTTACGGCTTCCCTGCCTTGTCCCAATTTTGTATCACCGTAGCTGTACCAAGATCCGCTTTTTTGGATAATTTCATACTCGGTTCCTAAATCAACAATTTCACCGATTTTTGAAATCCCTTCGCCGTACATGATATCAAATTCTGCTTTTTTAAAAGGCGGCGCTACTTTATTTTTAACCACTTTTACACGAGTTTTATTTCCTTTCACATCCGTATCATCTTTTATTTGTCCGATTCTTCTTACATCCAACCTTACCGATGAATAAAATTTCAAGGCATTTCCGCCGGTTGTTGTTTCGGGATTACCGAACATAACACCGATTTTTTCACGCAATTGATTTATAAAAATGACACAGGTATTTGTCTTTCCGATATTAGAAGTCAATTTTCTCAATGCCTGCGACATCAAACGCGCTTGTAATCCCATTCTTGAATCGCCCATATCGCCTTCTATTTCAGCTCTCGGAGTTAAAGCTGCAACTGAATCAATTACAACAATATCAACGGCACCGGAACGAATCAGATGATCCGTTATTTCCAAAGCTTGTTCACCGTTATCCGGTTGAGACACTAACAAATTATCAATATCAACACCTAAATTTCCTGCATAGAAACTGTCAAAAGCATGTTCAGCATCAATAAATGCAGCAATACCTTCTTTTTTTTGAGTTTCTGCAATAATATGCAAAGCCAATGTGGTTTTCCCTGAAGATTCGGGACCGTATATCTCAATAACTCTTCCTTTGGGAACACCTCCTACTCCCAGAGCATAATCCAAACCGATTGATCCCGTAGAAATAGACGGAATATCAAGAACGGCTCCGGAATCAAGTTTCATTATCGTTCCTTTTCCGAACTCTTTATCTATCTTATTAAGAGTTGATTGCAGCGCTTGTAATTTTGCAGACTTTATGTCTTCATCTTTTTTTGCCATAATTATGTTTTTTTTATTCAGCCAAAGCTTTCATTATTTGTTCGTAATGTTCTTTTGTTTTTACCTTAGGAAATATTTTTACAACTATTCCGTTTTCATCAATAATAAATGTTGTACGATGAACTCCCATATAGGTTTTTCCGTACATTTTCTTTTCACCCCAAACACCGAAATTGTTTAAAATTGTTTTTTCCGTATCCGGAATTAATTTAAAAGGTAAATCAAATTTCTCTATAAATTTTTTATGCTTTTCTTCCGAATCAGGACTGACACCGATAACTTCAAAGCCGTCATTCTTTAATGCTTCATAATGTTCTTTCAAATTAAGTGCTTCGTTTGTGCATCCGGGAGTATTATCTTTCGGATAAAAATACAAAATCAGTTTTTTCCCTTTTAAGGTATCTTTGCTAATTATTTGCTCCAAGTCCGGAACTTTATCTCCTTCTTTAATTTTAATCATATCAAATATTTTTATTACAAAAATAGAGGAAAATTTGAGTTTTTGACCTCCTTTCAAAAAAAAATAAAAAAATATTTAAAAAAGTGAAACCTTTTACAAGGATTTGCGTATATTTTAATAGAAAACTTTACTTGAATATTTTTAAAACATTAAGCAATGGATGATCAAGCAAGTTATAATGAAACCAACGAAACAGAAGTTATTGTTGATGAATTATTAGAAAAATTCATTCTGTTGACTTATAAAGAAAATAAAGACTAAATGTATCTCTCATAATACACAGTTAATATTCATAAATAAAATTTTAAGAATTAAAGACACAATTTAACAGATTGTGTCTTTTTATTTCTAACTAATCTCCAAGCCTCTTTTTTTTAAAACATTTTCTAATAAATCAAAAGTAGAAAGAATTTCAGATTTTCCGTTAACGATTGCAATATCATGTTCAAAGTGAGCCGAAGGCATCCCGTCGGCGGTTACGATTGTCCATCCGTCTGATAATTGCCTGACGGCTTTTTTCCCCAGATTTATCATCGGTTCAATGGCTATAACCATTCCTTCAACAATTTTGGCTCCTCTTCCTCGTTTCCCGTAGTTAGGTACCGAAGGATCTTCATGTAAATCTCGACCTAATCCGTGTCCGGTAAGTTCTCTTACAACCGAATACCCCTCTTTTTGAACATAATCCTGAACGGCAAAACCGATATCACCGATTCGATTTCCGGATTTTGCAGCTTCAATACCTTTATTTAATGATTCTTTTGTAATTCTTAAAAGTTTAGAAATTTCCGGTTTAACCTCACCAATTTTAAAAGAATAAGCATGATCCCCGTGAAATCCGTTTTTAAACACACCGCAATCAACAGAAATGACATCACCGCTTTTTAAAATATAATCACCGGGAATGCCATGAACAACTTCATCGTTTACGGACATACATAAAGTTGCAGGGAAACCGTGATATCCTTTAAATGATGGAACTCCTCCGTTATCCCTAATAAATTCTTCTGCTAATTTATCCAATTTCCCGGTTGTTACACCTTCACCTATATATTCTGCTATTAATGCCAATGTCCTTGAAACAGATAAGGCACTTTCTCGCATTATTTCAATTTCTTCGTTTGTCTTAGTATATATCATAATTCTAAAATAAGTTACAAAGATAAAATATTTCATAAAAAAAGCGGGTATTCAAAAGATACCCGCTAAAAGATTTATTTTAATTTATTTTATCTTTATTCAATTTCATGCGGAGATTCAACATCTTCAACAATTTCTAAAAATGTTCCGTCTTTTCCGAAGCGAATATCATATACTTCCCCATCTTTTTCAGCTTCAACAACATAACCAACGATATGTTTTTCGTTTTTACTGTATTTTTCAACTTCTTTAACAGAATAATCAGAAAATTCATCTGTAATTTTACTTTTGGCTATTTCAGGGATTTTATCTAAAGTAATAACTTTTGCTTCCAAACTTTCTTGCATAAGTTGTTCTTGTAAATAATAAGTTCCTGCCCCGGCAAAAAATCCGATTATAGCTAATAATGAAATTCGTTTCATATACCAAATAAAATCAATTTTTTCCATTCCCATAGCAGCTACTCCTGCAGCCGATCCGATGATTAATATACTACCTCCGGTACCTGCCGTGTAAGCAATTAATTCCCAGAAAATACCGTCTTGCATAAATTGAACATGAAACTGATCAATCGGATACATACCCATTGAAGCTGCCACTAAAGGTACATTATCAACAACAGATGATAATAAACCGATAATAATTGCAACCGGATAAACACCCAAGCCCCAATCCTTTAATGAAGTTGCTAATAAATCTAAATGTCCTGCAGATTCCAATGCGGCAACAGCCGTTAAAATTCCCAAGAAAAAGAAAATCGTAGGAACATCTACTTTTGTTAAAATAGAATTAACTGATAGTTTAAAATTACCTTCATATTTAGATCTGGTCTTTTTATGCATTATTTCAGTTGTTATCCACATGACACTTAAACCGAATAACATTCCGAGATAAGGAGGCAAATGAGTTACCGTTTTAAATACGGGAACGAATAATAATGCAGAAACACCCATCACCAACATCACAATTTGTTGTGTGGGAGTGGTTGTAACATCATGTTCTCCTGTCGGAACAATTTTCGGTCTGGTAACGTTTCCTTTTAAAGTAAAGCTCAAAATCAAAAGCGGAATAATCATGGTAAACAAACTGGGAACAAAAAGTTTCATAATAATATTTGCTGTAGTTACCTGCCCGCCTATCCATAACATAATTGTTGTTACGTCACCAATCGGAGAAAATGCACCTCCGGCATTGGCAGCAACAACAACCATGGCTGCAAAAAACCATCGTGTTTGCTTATCATCAACTAATTTACGAAGTAATGCAATGATAACAATTGTTGTTGTTAAATTATCAAGAACGGCAGACATAAAAAATGTCAGGATACTTAATACCCATAACAATTTAGATTTTTTTGTGGTTTTAATTTTATCCGTAATAATTTTAAATCCTTCATGTTGGTCTACAATTTCAACAATTGTCATTGCACCAAGCAAGAAAAATAAAATTGTAGAAATATCTGCTAAATGTTCCATCACATCATGATGAACAATAAATTCTCTGGCACCTTCCGCTGTTTTTGACAAACTGGGATTCAATTCACTGAAATGATGCCATGCTCTGCTGTATCCGAGACTTAAAATATCTTGCCCGTTCAATGCGTATAAAGCCCAAAGAACAGCACCCATCAACAAGGCAGAAGCCGCTTTATCAATTTTTATCGGATGTTCCAATGCGATCATCGTATATCCCAAAATAAAAATAACAACCATTAAAATAAACATAACTTACTGATTTTTAGTTAATTAATAATTTCATAAAATATGTGCAAATATAGATATTGAAATGTAATTATAAAAATAAAATATCTATACTTTATAACATAAACAGCTTATTTTTGATTTGTATCAAATTCCGGTTTTAAAGTTTCAAATGCTAATACGGCTTTTACCATTTCTTTTTCATTTGGTTTTGTTTTACCTGTTTTTTGATCAACGGAAACCATCGTTACAAGAGCATAAGCAGCAAATACAATTTTATTATTTTCTGTTTTTGTAACATAGCATTGAAAATCGAAACTTTTTTCTCCGATTCTTGATATTCTTGTATAAACAAAAACGGTATCATTTAAATAAAGCGGGGATAAATAAGAAATGTCAATTCTTCCCACAACGACATCGAAGGCTAAAGAATCCTTTTTAAACCCTAAAACATCAGTCATATATTTAATACGACTTTCTTCCAGATAACTTAAATAGATTTTATTATTTACATGTCCTAAAGTATCCAAATCGTCATACCTTACACTTATTTCCGTTTTACTTTTAAATTCTTTGGTATTAAATTCTCTGTTCATCATAATTATTTTTAGCTTGCAAATATCATTGTTTTAAACATTATACAAAATATTTTGTAAATTTGTGAAAATAAATAAATGAATATGGAATACAGATTTTTAGGAAATTCAGGTTTAAAAGTTTCAGCACTTTCATACGGTTCATGGGTTACTTTTCATACACAAGCAGATGTCAATTCGGCATATGAATTAATGAAAACGGCCTATGATTTCGGTGTAAACTTTTTTGACAATGCCGAAGTTTATGCTAACGGAAATTCTGAAATCATCATGGGGAAAGTTATTAAAAAAGCCGGTTGGAAAAGGAGTGATCTGGTTCTTTCAACTAAAATATTTTGGGGAGGTAAAGGTGTAAATGACAAGGGATTATCTCATAAACACATTCTGGAAGGAACACATGCCGCTTTAAATCGCTTACAAACGGAATATGTTGATTTGATATTTTGTCATCGTGCGGATATCCACACCCCCATGGAAGAGATTGTTCGAGCAATGAATATTCTCATTCAACAAGGAAAAGCATTTTATTGGGGAACGAGCGAGTGGAATGCTGCTCAAATAGCAGAAGCACATACCGTTGCACGAAGAGAACACTTAATTCCTCCCATAATGGAACAACCCGAATATAATCTGTTTCAAAGAGAAAAAGTGGAAAAAGAATTTGCCTCTCTTTATAAATCTTTCGGACTCGGATTAACCACTTGGAGTCCGTTAGCAAGCGGAATATTAACAGGGAAATATCTGAACGGTTTTCCGAAAGACAGTCGGTTGAACTTAAATGAATATTCCTGGCTACGAGAACGATTTGAAAACAGCGGATTTGAAGAAAGAAACAAAAAAGTGTTAAAATTGAATGAGCTTGCCGATGATTTAAACATTAAACTTTCTCAACTGTCTTTGGCTTGGTGTTTAACAAATCCGAATGTCAGTACCGTAATAACAGGGGCTTCAAAAATAAGTCAAATTAAAGAGAATATGAACGCTCTTGAATGTGTTCCGAAGTTAGATGAACGTATTTTAAAAAGAATTGAGACGATTATGCAGAATAAACCTGAAGAGGAAAAAGATTTCAGAATATAGAGACATAAAGCATAAGTCGGATAATTGCTTAAATCAGATTTCTGAATTCGGCTAAGCTGAAAATTGTTTCTACAATTTCGTCATCGCTTAATTTTTCGCGATTTAATATCAAATCAAAAACTTCTTCATCAGGTTTATCTCCTTTGAAGAATTTCATAAACTGTATTCTTTTTTGGTCGGTTTCGGAAACCAATTCGCGAGCTTCTTTTTCGGGAATATGATATTTCTGCATATTTGCTCTTATTCTGTATTCCAAAGGAGCCACAAGTCTTACATGAAGTGCTTTTTCAATATCGGAAGCAATAATGCAGCCGGCTCGTCCGACAATAATACAATTCCCTTGTTCGGCGTATCTTCTTACCACCGAATGAATCGTCTTTTTAATTACGGCATCACTTTTATATTTCTTATTTGAAAATGACACAATTAAATCACCGAGAAATCCGATTTCATCCGCACCGAAAATATGGGCAATATCCTGTTCTTCAAGATCCAATTTTTTAGCAGAATCTTCTATAATTTCTTTTGTAATATAATCCCAAGGATGCAGACTTTTTTCCGACATTTTTTTAGTGAGCTTAGCGGCAATACCGGTTGCATAGCACCCGAACTGTCTGGATACGGTAATAACCGGTCCCGGCTCGAAGTTTTTAGCTTTTTCTTTCAGAACTTTTTTACTCAAGTATTTTACAAAAATATTTTCGTTCACGGCATTTAATTTTTCGATTAAATATACAAAAAATTAACGAAAAAACCAAATTTTCGACCGATTAAATTATTGCAATGCCTTTCTCGCTTTTAAAATATATTTTGCCGTATCCAGAGGGCTGATGCCTTTATATGCTCTGATATGATCATTTTCGTCTTTACATGCTTGATACGAATGAAATTTAACGGAAATTTTTGCCTTACCGCCCGACCGGGAACTCAGTTTTACGGGATAATCCGAAGATGCGGAAAGCGGCATGATACCTTTTAAAAGAAATCTCCCGTTCTTGATTTCGGGACTGTCAAAGCGACCTCTCATTTGCGTAATATCGCCGGCAATTTTCCCGAGCAACTCTTCGGGAGCTGATATTCTAAAAGATATAAAGGGTTCTAAAAGGGTTGTTCCGATATTTTTCAAACCGTCCATAATGCCCATCGGTGTTGCAATTGCAAAATCTCCCGGACGTGAATGAATGTGATGATCTTCACCCTCGATTAATGTAATTTTTATATCTGTCACTTCCCACCCTTTAATACCTTGCTTCAGAGCTTCGGGGATTGTCCGTTTCACTTCATTCTGATATTTTTGCTGCACATCATCAACACTTATATTCGATTGATATACAATCCCGCTGCCCGATTCTCCGGCTTCTATTTTAAACTTTAAAATTGCCCAACAGGGTTTAGGCATCCAATATCTTACAAATCCTTCCCCCGATTTCGCCGGTGTTTCTTTATAAATAACTGTCGGTTCTTCAAATTTTGCTTGTATATTAAATCTGTTTTCCAAAACACTTTCTAATATCTGCATTTGCATAAAACCCATTATCTTTGTATGCAATTCTTTTTCTTCCTTAAACCAAACAAACTCAAGTCTTGGATCTTCTGTTGATAATTCTTGCAGAGCATAAGCAAGTTTTGCAAAATCTTTTTCTTTTATAGGTTTCACTTGAACCGTAAAAAGCGATGTCTTCAAAGACACATTTTCAGGAATTTTTTCGGAAGGGGAACCTAAAACATCACCGACTTCGGCATGTTTTAAACCGCAAATTCCGACAATATCTCCTGCCGAAGCCATACCGATATCATCAAACGAATCGGCGAAATATTTTCTCACCTGTGTCACTTTCTCATCAATATTGCGTGTATGATTTTTTATAAGTTCGCGGTTTTTTAATTTTCCTTCAAAAATTCTTACATGTATAATTTTACCCGAATTGTTATCATGTGAAATTGCAAATACCAATGCAGAAAGTTTGTTTTCAGACATGTGTTTCTGTTCCGGAAAATAATGAACAAGTGCATTCAGCAACTCGTTAATACCTATCGAATATTTTGCGGTCCCTAATAAAATCGGAAAAATATCGGCATTCCCAACCGCACGTTGCAGAGAATAATTTGCTTTATCAAATTCGATTTTCTTCTCTTCCAGATATAAATCTAACAGCTCTTCGTCACATTCAGCCAAATGTTCAAGTGTTTTTTCATTTAAAAAAAATTTATTCCATACAGATTTTATGTTTGCTTCTGAACTCCCTTCATTTTCCGCAATTTGCAAAACCGCAGCGGATTGTGTTAATTCTTTTTTAATTTCTTCGATAACAAGTTGTGTATCTGCTCCTGCCCTGTCGATTTTATTAATAAAAAAGATTACCGGGATATGCCTTTCTTTTAAAGCATTCCAAATTGTTTCCGTATGTGCCTGAACGCCTTCAACGGCAGAAATTATTAGTAAGGCAGCATCAGCAATTCTAATGCTTCTCTCAGCTTCAGCAGAAAAATCAATATGCCCGGGAGTATCAATTAAGTTTATTTGAACATCATTCCAAACGAAACTTGTATAAGATGTACGAACCGAAATACCTCTGGACTTTTCCGTTTCCGAAAAATCGGATTGAGTCGTACCCGCATCCACATTTCCTAAGGTTTTTATTTCCCCGCTTTCAAAAAGAAAATGTTCGGTAAGGGTTGTTTTCCCGGCATCGGCATGAGCAAAAATGCCTATATTTCGTATTGATTTGTTCATAAAGCTTATTTGAAAAAACGACCAAACTTAAACAAATCCGGTTAACTATAAAAATTCCGCCGTTGAACGTGTTTAAATTTTCGGACAATTAAATTCAAGACATCAATTAAGGACAAATAAAAAAGACTTACAAATTAATGTAAGTCTTTCATTTTGAGCGTGATCCTTGGCAGATTTGAACTGCCGACCCCTTGCCTGTCAAGCAAGTGCTCTAAACCAACTGAGCTAAAGGATCATCAAAAAGTTTTGCAAAAATAGAAAACTGCTTGTAATTAAACAAGCAGTTTTCTATTTAATTTTAGTCTTCTGCAACAATTTCTTTCTCAATATTCGGAAGTTCTAATCCGTAACCTTTTTTCTTGTCTTCTACTTTTAACATAAATGCAAAGAATAATGCTAAAATTGATAATGTTAAGAAAATCAACATATCATAAAAATAGTTGTAACGAAGATTTAATTTCTCTTTTTGAATCACATCAAAAGCACTTCTGCTTCCGGCTTGAATAACGGTTTTAAGAATATTTTTTTTATCTCCGCTTAAATCTATTGCATTAATACTTTTTGAAACCTCATTATAAATTTCTTTTTTTACATTTTCTCCATCAATATTTTCTTTTGCGATTGGTTCGTATTCCGTATATTGAACAATAGAATCAACAGCTGTTCCGGTTGTTTTTTCAATTGCTTTGTTGATTTCTTTATCCGTAAATTGCCCTTGAGCCAAAGATTCTTTTACTGCTTTTTCAACTGATTCTTTTACGATAATCTTATTCGGTGAAACATCAGGGTTTGTACTGTTTAAGACATTTCCAAGCAATAAAGGGATAAGCATAAGTCCGATATTTTGAATCCAGAAAATAACGGCATAAGCAGTTCCGAGTTGTTTTTCAGGAATAATTTTCGGAACCGAAGGCCACATGGCTGAAGGAACTAATGAGAAAGCAATTCCTAATACTATAACCATAATCGCTGCAATCCACCATAGATTAAGGGCAGGAATTGCCAACACTCCGTGTACAAGAATCAATATTAATGCTCCAATAATCATAATAGATGCACCTTTTCCCAATTTATCGTATATCCCACCGAAAAAAGGAGTTAATATTATTGTTCCAAACGGTAGAAGCATTGTAATTGTTCCGGCCAAATTCGGATCAACATTATATTTATTAACCATCAAATCATTCGCATAAAATAAAAACGGAAAAACCGCAGAATAAAACAAAACACATAATATGGCAATATACCAGAAACCTCTGTTGCTGATAATCAATACAATGTCTTTAATTTTAAACTCATCATCACCTGATTTTTCTTCATTATGTGTTCCTTCAGATTTATCAAGTTTTATATCTAAAATAGAAAACATAATAAAGGAAACTACTCCGAGTACCATAACAATAAGTGCAAATAAAATAGGTGCAGTTACCGTAAATTTTGTAGCTAAGGGAATTGAAATACCGATTGCCAAAGCAGTTCCTAAACGAGCAATTGCCATCTGCATACCCATGGCAAGTGCCATTTCTTTACCTTTAAACCAACGTACAACTGCTTTTGAAATCGTAATTCCGATAGCTTCCGTACCGACACCGAAAACAGCAAATCCCAACGAAGATAAGAATACCTGCATTTTCATATCACCCAAAAGAGGTATATGAACAACAGATCCTTCGGCAAATTGATGTTTAACCGCCCAATAGTTTAGTGCAGTTCCCAAAAACATAATAATGGTAGCTCCTAATCCGGTTTTTCTGACACCTAACTTGTCGAGAATAAAACCGCTGAAAATCAGCATAAACAAAAATACGTTAAACCAAGCATAAGCGGAGGTATATGTACCAAAATCTTCACTGTTCCAACCCAATATACTTTCAAGCATAGGTTTAACAGATGATAAGGCATAATTGAAATAATATGCACCAAATATAGAAAGTGATGCTAATACCAGAGCCGTCCACCTTGCACTTTTAGACTCTCTCAAGGATTGTTTTATTTTTTCTGTCATTATGATTTATTTTAAAATAAAAAATTAAAAAATGAAACAACAAATAACGTAAATTTCACTTGAATTATAAAATTTATTTTAGGATAAGCAATGTAAAAAATTAAATTTGCAGAATAATAATTCAAATAAG
>JANTGL010000037.1 GCA_024762915.1 Bacteroidales bacterium
CGCACGGTTGTAATTTTTGAACTTATTGATTTCACAATTTCTTCATTATAGATATCACCCTCAAAAACAGAAAGGTATCTATTGATATAAGCCGTTGAGATTTTTGCACCGCCTTTAATAATAATTTTATGAAAACGAATTAATTTATTTTTTTCCAATTTTAAATTCAATCTGATTGAAGAATCATTAAACTCGACTTTTTCGGGAATAAGCATAGCAAACGGATAACCGGAATTTTCATAGCCATTCATAATATGCTCATACAATGATGGTAATTCAGCAGGATTTACGGTATTTTTTGCTTGTATTCCGGAATCACTGAGGTGAAATTTTCGCTTTAATGATGCATTAATTCCTTTAATATACAATTCATTTATACGATACTTTTTCCCGAGAAAAAGTAAGGCATTTACGGAAGCAGAATCAAATTTTACACGGTCAAACGAAGCTGCAATATAGCCGTCAGAAAATAAACTGGTTTGAATTTTCTCTAATTGTAAAAATAAAAGTGCAGAATCCGAAAAGCTTTTGCGATAAGCTTCTTTTTTTATTAATTTCGGTAATATCGAATCATTTGAAGTAATTTTTAATGTGTATTTCTGTGCAAAACCAAAAAAAGCAAAATGCAAAAAAAGGAACAATACGATTGTTCCCTTCAATTGTAATTTAAAATATAAATTATCAGTCAATTTCATCAATCATTTTATCAATTTCATCTTTAAAAGCCAAAGATGTTGTATAATCTTCAACGTTTTCAGTTTCTTTATATTTTTCGTTAAGTTGATTTAATTGATTGGCATATTCGGTTTTAAGTTCAAATTCTTTTTCGAGTTCTTCAAATTTAGCCGTATCCGTAGAAGCATCAACATACTCGTTATCAGCATTATCCAGATCTTTAATACGTTCTTCGTGCTTATGTATCTTGTCTTTTTCAATTTGTGCCATTTTGGCTTGATCAAGTTTATCTTTAACATCTTGATATTTTCCGACAAGTTTATCGTACAATTGTAATTTAGATTCACGCAATTTAATTTGCGTCATATAGGCATTTACAATTTTATCGCATTTTTCCGCCTTCTCCTTTCCTACTTTATCTATATTTTCGGATTTTATTTGTTCATATTTCTCAAGAGCATCTTCTTTATATTGCTCTCTGTAATAAGTCAAATTCCCGTTCGGAAAAACATCGGCATAGGTTTCAACAATAATTTCGGCAGTCCAATTTTTAATTTGATCAATCTCTTTGACCGCTGCCGACTTATCATCTTCAGCATTTTTCAGTGCCGTATTTATTTTCATTTCAAGTTCACTGCCTCTTGCTTGAGGATTGTGAAGTCGTTGTTTACTTTTTTGAAAAAATTTCCAAGCCATTTTTAAGTATTTTTATTTTGATGTTAAACCCGAAATATGCATTAAAAAATCTATTACGAGTCAAAACTACTTCAAAACAAAACGTTTCACTAACTTATAAATTTTCACCATAACGGTGCTATGCTGTAAATTTAGAAGTTTTTGTATTTTTGTATTTTTGACGCTCATTACGAAGTTTTAATACATATTTCGGGTTAAAATTACAATATTGAACGTTAGTTTGCAAATATTTATTACTATCTTTGCTAATAGTGTACAACATAAGCATTTTTTATTAATCAACCGACATATTAACTATGAAAACAAAATATTTAAGTTCCGCATTAATCTTTTTTTTGATAATTTCATCTTGTTCAATGACCAAAAAACTCGAAAAAAAAATGATCGGAAAGTATGCCGTAGAAATGATAAAAACAAGTAATAAAGAGGAACCGTCGGATGCCTATGAAAATCTGTTAAGTGATTTATTAAAAGGGTCGTATATTCAATTTAATGAAGATAAAACCTATGAATTTAATTTAGCGGGTAAAATGCATAAAGGGTCATGGTACTTTTCTGAAGACGGAAATACACTATTCACTGATAATAAAGATCTTAAATTTCAAATTAATAAATTTACCGAAACCGGATTGGAACTAAACAGTTTCAATAAAGATGATGTTGTATTAATGATTTTAAAAAAAATTAACGAATAAACGGTTTTCCGAGCGGATTTTTTAAACCGTCATATTGAATTAAATCACATTTTACCGTACTGATACCGACTTTTAAACGTATTTTAACGGGAATAAAATTACCGTCATCGGAAAACCAAACCTGCATATCATTTTCTTTTTTAATCGTACTTTTATCGTCTATAACAGGTACAAATTTCAAACAACTGATTTTCCCGAATTTTGTACGTACTTTCTCCGTTTTTTTATATTTCACTTTTACGGTGTACAGTTGTTCATCGAAATAAGTCGTTAAATTAATTGTTTGATTTTTCTTAAATTTATTTTTAAATATCATTCTGCGAGCATAATAAAAAGCTGACAGTACATCTAAAGTTCCCGGCGGTACCTTATGTTCTCCGGATTTTAAACTGATGACTTTATTTTCTTCACGATCAAAAATAACTTCATTATACCGACGGTAATTATTCTCATTGATATCTCGAATTGATTGTAAGGGAAGTCCGTCAAATAACTGAATATAACTTTCATAACGGTCGTTTACGCGAGCAAATTCTCCTACTAATCCGGACGTCGCAGCACCGGCTTTTACATGATAATACCAATCGTACCCAATTTGTTCAAGCATAATTTTCATTTCTGCATTACCGCCGTTAATAATACCGTATTTAATTTTATATTTTAAATATTCATCCGGTTTAAAAGCCGTATTCACAATTGGTACGGAATCTGTTTGAGCTATTATCGAAGAGTAAAAAATCAGATATACTAAAAATAATATTATTTTTTTCATAGTTGTTCGGGTTTCGTATATATTAAACAAAAACAATGCGATTTTATTATAAATCAAAAAAGAAAAAAGGCAGGAATACCTGCCTTTTTAAAAAAAGTTTGATTATGTTTTAAAAATCCGTGATCCGAATTTCTACTCTTCTGTTATATCCCTCTTCTTCTTCTGTTTCCGGTATCGGATAAATTTCATTTTTACTGCCCATCCCTTCGGTTTCAATTCTTGCAGCATCTATTCCGTTATCCGTTAAATATTTTTTGATAACATTTGCTCTGTCAGAAGACAATTTAAAATCTACATCCGTGCTCGGAAACAAACCGTTTGTATGTCCTTCAAGTACGACTTTAGCTTTTGAATTAAGCTTCATAAATTTCAATAATTTCTTTTTTACGTATTCCGATTTAGGAACGATGGTTATTTCATTTCCTTTAAAATAAATGACCCCGAGTGTTTCATTATTCAGACCTTTTTTTACTTTATCAAGTGCAAAATTGATTTCTTTACCGTTCAACTTATTAGCTTCTTCTGTTGAAAAAATTTTAAAGTCCGGAAAATATTTATCACTGTATACACATAATTCATATTTTGGGAAAGCGTTTTCCTGAGAATTTAAAAGAATTTCCATTTCATAAGAACCTTTTTTCTCAGTTTGCGAAGACACATATAAATTATTATTTCTGAGATTTCTCCATCGAATATCTGCCTTAAGGGGTTTTTCATTTTTGGAATCCGTAATTTTACCCGTAACTTTTATTGTTTTTAATTCTTTAAAAAATACGGTATGCCCTTTACCGTTTCGATACATATTATTCAGAGCTAAATAAAAAACATCCCCTTTACTAACCGGAATTCCCTTCTCAAAATCAGGTTCATCTCCGCTGTATGACAAACCGGTTAAACCCTTGTCATTTGCAGGCGGATTAAAATTTGAACGAATCGGTTTAATTTTTTCTTCTTTATAATTTTGGCAAAAATTAGGCTCATCCTTAAAAAGCATAAAATCATAATTATCTTTAGAATTTAAAGGAATAATATCAAATAAAAGAATTCCGCTTTTTTGTATGGTAAATATATACCAAGTCGGATGTTTTACCAATGTAAAATCATTTAACATGTTTCCTGTTTCAGCCGGTGCAGTTGTAGGTCCGAAAATATGAAATCTTGAAATATCCAAAGCTTGCTCACACGTTGATGTATTACTGATATCAACTAGATTTTGTGCATTTACAAAAGCTGATGATAAAAAAATCAGTAAAACAGCTATAAAATTCTTTTTCATTTTCATTGAGTTTATGATTTATAGAATGATTTTATTAATAATTTCTGATAAAAACTTTTGCAGTCTTTACGGGAGAATTATCGTAAGTTTTCACTTTTAATATATACAAATTTGCTGCCATACCGGAAGTACTCATCAATATTTCATCTGAATAAAACATTTTTTTTGCAATAGATTTTCCCGACAAATCAATCAATTCACATATAACAGGATAATTGATATTATCCTTTAAGAAAATTTTTAAAAAATGATCGGAAACTACCGGAAAAACATCATCAGATTGTTTTTCAATATTAATATTTTCTTCATCAACAAAAAAATTGACATTATTATACTCATTTGATTGATTATTATTTATCTGAATACGAAAATCAGATGTTTTCAAACCGGGAATTTCAGGATGAATAAAATATATTCCTTCCGGAATGTGTTCAAAAGTAAAGTTTCCCGAATTTTTGTCAACAATTCTGAAATCCATGGGAATACCTGCTTCATTCAATAAGATAACGGGAATCGGTAATCCGTTAATTCCTCTGTACATTTCGTTGAATTTTATTTGCCCGGATATCGTTTTTTCACCGTAAAACGGATTCTGAAAAGACAATAAATTTAAAGTAAAATTTAAATTATCTTTTCGAATATCACTTTTTAATGCTTTTTGCCATGAATATACTTTACCCGAATAGGTTGGAATATATTTCGGGAAATATAAAAAATCATAATTTAATTCAGGAATAACATAGACGATATATTTCCCTGAATTGACATCGTTAAATTGAAAATCACCTTCAATTATTTCTTGATTTCTTATTGTAGCATATACAGATTTATTATTATTTAAAAGATAAATTTGACCTTTCGGAAGCAGATTGGTACCGGCATATACGGTACCTGATATTTTATTCAGATTTTTCGGTGATTTTGAAGTTTGAGAAACTGAAATTATTTTTTTTTCAGATAAAAGTAGATTTTGAGTATTACGAATATTTTTAATTCCTCCTGACTGAAAATAAGCATAAGAATTTAATTGTAGAGCACTGAATAATATTATCAATATAAATTTGTAATTCATTTCTTTAAATTAAAATAAAAACTTATATCTGAAACCGAAATTAATTCCGAAAGAATTAAACCTTGAAATTAAAGGATAATCCTTATAAATTGAATTAATATTTCTTCTAACATAGGCTGAAGTTACAAAGTCAAATCTGTCTGTAATATAATAATTAAATTTAATACCTGCATAAATTGACAAATTAACAGCCGCAAATTTCGGTTCATTTTCCAAACTGTTTGTTTGAAATAAATCAGTCAAAGATACAATTTTTCCTTTGGAATTAACAAAAAAACTTGTAATAATTCCTATTTCAGGACTGAAATTAAAGTTTGGCGTATAAAAACTGTGACTGTACAATAAGGGAATTTCAAAGAAAGTATATGAATTTTTCGCACGTTCATTATAAAAAGATTCTGTTGTATCAGCTTCATAAATATAACTCGTATCTAATAAGGTATTATATGTCGTATCTTTAAAATAATAATATACGGTATCACCCGTTGCAATTAATGTATCAATATTAATAAGAGCAACAGAATCAATTTGCATTTCAATTTTCGAATCTAAATGCATTTTAAGGACGGTATCAATTTGATATAATACAGATAAATTTGAAAAATCAATTCGGAAATTTGTAATATTAATTCCGGAAGTAAAATTATGATTCTTATGATGAAAATTCAGATTTAATCCGATATTACTTCCCATTGATGCATTTACCGCTTTTTTATTAATTTCCGTAACGCTTTTATAAATCAAGCCCGAATTGAATGTTTGAAAACTGTATAAGGGTGAGAATAAAAAATCCAAAGAAAAGACATTTAACCTCTTTTTTTTATTTCTTTTAAACTTTTTAATCAAAAGGAAATCAGAATCTTGCATAACAATCTCACCATATCTCAGTTTTCCTGAAAGTTTTAATAAAGAATCATTGAATTCAGTCTTAAAATTCGTATCAGAAGGAATGTAAAGGGTGTCATATACAAAGGTTGTATCATAATATACAACTGTATCATATACAAAAATCGTATCTTTAACATCAGGAAATCCGTTTTTTTTATAATCGGTTATTTCCGGTTTAAAACTGCTTAAACTAATTACCAATAAACCTAAAAAAATAAAAAAGCGAATAAATAAACGGAAATTACTTCCTAATTTATTATTCGCTGAGATTTTATTCTTTTTAAAGGAATTCATGCGACGGTTTATAAAAAACCAAAGATATTAAAAAGATTGAATTATCAATTAAGTGTATCTTTTATAATTATTTGTTTTTTAATAATTACATTTTTATGAACCGGTACTTCAACATTAATTTTTACAGTTTTATTTTCATCTTTATCAATTGTTTCAACATTCTTTTCAGAAGAATCTTTTTCTGTTTTACCTTCTTCAATTTTAAGGGTTGAATTCAGATCTGTATGTTGAGCTGATGTATCTGTAACATTTTCAATAATTCCTTCAGGGATTTTTTGTTCCTCAATTCCGTACGGGTAAAAATAGATACCTGCCGTAAGTACCAGTATTCCTGAGACAACAGCAATCTCTGTTTTTAGGTTCTTCAGATTTTTCAGTCCTTTAAATGATTTTGATAAAATACCGTTTTGTTCCATATACATCTCCATTTCCTGCCATGACGTATGCGGTTGTTCCTTGTAATCTTTAATTGAATCTTTTACAAGTCTGTCAATAAAAAATTGATCATCTTCCATTCCTTTCTTTGTTTTCTTTTCTTAGTTTAATAAGTGCTTTTTTATATAATAATCCTTTTAATTTCTTTCGAGCTCGTAACAATTGAGATTTTGAGGTTCCGATTGAAATTCCCAATTCTTCTGCTATTTCTTTATGCATCATTCCTTCAACTACATACAGATTAAAAACTGTTTTGAAACCTTCGGGTAACTCATTCATTATTTCAATAATCTCACATTGTTGAAATTTTACATGTTCAATAACCGATTGCATATCTGACGGATTTAAATCTTCATTTTGTTTCGATTTATTCTCATCAGCTTCAATATAATCAAAATTATCTGATATTATTTCTTTTTTATCTTTTCTAAGCTGAATTAATGCTGTATTCAAAGTAATTCTTTTCATCCAACCTTCGAATGATCCGGTGCCTTTATATTGATTAATTTTCGAAAAAATTGTCACAAAAGCATCTTGCATTACATCTTCAGCTTTAGCTCTGTCCTTTATATAACGTAAACATATACCCAAAAGATTATAGGCATATTTTTCAAAAATATATGCCTGAGCTTTTTTATTATATTGCTTACACTGTCTTATAATTTTTTTCGGGACAGCCATCGACTCAATATTAAGATTAAAATTTATAAAAAGGTTGCAATTCTTTTTGAAATATATTCAAATTTATGCAAAAATATAAAATGTGTTGAAATAATAAATTAAAAAACCACAACAAAGAAACTGCTTGCTGTGGTTAATTAATAATTAAGTATCTAAAATACCGTAAGGGCAATTTAGGATTTGTTAATATCAGATATTACATCATGCCGCCCATGCCGCCCATACCGCCTCCGGGAGGCATCATCGGTGCCGGATTATCTTCTTTTTGTTCAACCATTACGGTTTCGGTAGTTAATAACATCCCTGCAATAGAAGCTGCATTTTCTAATGCAATTCTGGTAACTTTTGTCGGATCAATAACTCCGGCTTTTAAAAGATGCTCAAAAACATCCGTTCGAGCATTATATCCGAAATCATCTTTTCCTTCTTTCACTTTTTGAACAATGACTGCTCCTTCTTTACCCGAATTCTTTGAAATTTGTCTTAAAGGTTCTTCAACGGCTCTTTTTATAATGTCAATACCGATTGTTTCATCTTCGTTTTCACCTTTAAGTTTATTAATGTTTTCAAGTGCTCTGATATAAGCAACACCGCCTCCGGGTACAATCCCTTCTTCAACAGCTGCTCTTGTTGCACTTAAAGCATCATCAACACGATCTTTTTTCTCTTTCATTTCAACTTCGGAAGCTGCTCCGACATAAATTACGGCAACACCGCCGGCTAATTTTGCCAATCGTTCTTGCAGTTTTTCTTTATCGTAATCAGAAGTTGTGTTTTCAATTTGAATTTTAATTTCATTTACTCTTGTTTTAATGGCTTCTGATTCACCGGCACCGTTTACGATTGTTGTATTATCTTTATCCATTACAACTTTTTCGGCACTTCCGCACATTTCAAGAGTTGCTGTTTCTAATTTGAAACCTTTTTCTTCCGTTATTACTGTTCCTCCGGTAAGAATTGCAATATCTTCCAGCATGGCTTTTCGTCTGTCACCAAAACCGGGTGCTTTAACAGCCGAGACTTTAATCGTTCCTCGTAATTTATTAACAACCAATGTAGTTAATGCTTCACCTTCAATATCTTCTGCAATAATCAGAAGCGGACGACCGGCTTGTGCAGCCGGTTCTAAGACAGGCATAATGTCTTTCATTGCAGATATTTTTTTATCATGTAATAAAATATAAGGATTTTCCATTACACTTAACATTTTATCCGTATCGGTAATAAAATACGGAGAAATATATCCTCTGTCAAATTGCATTCCTTCAACAATTTCAACATTTGTGTCCATCCCTTTTGCTTCTTCAACGGTAATTACGCCGTCTTTCTTTACAATTTTCATGGCATCAGCAATATGTTTTCCGATTTCGGCATCATTATTTGCAGAAATTCTTGCAACTTGTTCAATTTTATCACTGTCAACACTTACTTCTTGAGATTGTTTTTTTAAACCTGAAACAACTTCTTTTACGGCTTTATCAATTCCGCGTTTTAAATCCATCGGATTAGCTCCGGCGGTAACATTTTTTAAGCCCACATTTATTATTGATTGGGCTAAAACGGTAGCTGTTGTTGTTCCGTCTCCGGCATCGTCACCGGTTTTAGAAGCAACTTCTTTCAACATTTGTGCTCCTACATTTTCATAGGCGTCGGGCAAGTCAATTTCTTTTGCCACGGTCACACCGTCTTTTGTAATTTGAGGAGCTCCGTATGATTTTTCAATTACAACATTACGACCTTTCGGACCTAATGTTACTTTTACTGCATCTGCAAGTTGATCAACACCTTTTTTTAAGGCATCTCTTGCTTCAATGTCAAATAAAATTTCTTTAGCCATTTTTATCTTATTTTTTGTTTATATAATTACAATTGTAGTTGCTCTGATTTTAACATAAAATATGCCAATCAAGTTTAATCTGCTTTTACGAATTTATTATTGACGAAAATGCAGTTCTAAAAAACAACAATTGAGCAAAATAATCCTATTTTTCTGATTATAAGAAGTATACAGAAATATAACAAATTTAGAATTTTGTCAGAAGATACGACAATATGACACTGTAAAAAAAATGCCGGTTAGAAAACCGGCATTTATATTTTTACCCGACATTATTATTTATTATTCGGTTGACTTGCATTCTTTTTTTGATCTTCTTTTTTCTTAAATTCATCAACTTGTTGTTGAGAAGGAATTTTCGGAATATCTGTTTGATTTAATTCCATTAATTCTTTTTGAATTTTAGATTCCGTATTTTCTTTTGGTCTGTCAAGCGATAAACTTGCCGTTATGCTTAAAACGATTAATGTGATGGATAAAGTCCAAGTTGTTTTTTCTAAAAATTTATTTGTTTGTACAACCCCGCCCGTTTGACCTCCGCCGCCGAATGTTGAAGATAATCCTCCGCCTTTTGAGTTTTGAGCCAATACAATCAGTATCATTAAGATACTTACAATAAAAATTAATACAATCGATAATGTTAACATATTTTATTATTTTAATTTTTCAGTTTCTTTAATTTTGGATGCAAAGTAATCTTTTTTTTCCGGATTTTTCAAAATTAATTTTTCATAAATTTCAATTGCATCATTAAATTTCCCTTGATTGATATAAATACTTGCCATTAATTCGGTAACAATTGGTTTCTTTTCAACTGATTTTTTCTCAGCTAACTCAACAGTTTCATCAATTTCTTCTTCAGGTGAGGGTCGCTTAATCGGCTCTTCTTCTTTGACGAATTTATTAATTAATTCATTTTTTTTATCTTCTTTCTTTTCGGATTTTTTTTCATTATCCTGTGCTAAAGAAGATCTTTTTTTCTTAAAAGCTTCAATTCTTGCAAAAACACTTTCTGCTGCTTTTGCTTTTTCTTCAGCATTTTTACTTTCAACTTCTTTTTTTTCGAATTTTTCGGAAACAACTTCAGAATTTTCAACTTTTTCTTCTTTTGTTTCTATTTTTTCGTTCTTCTCCTCTTCAATAATTGAATCTTCTTTTTTTACCGGTTCCGGTTTAAACTCTTCATTAATGTCATTTATTACAAGTTCTTTTTCTTTTGGTTTTTTTGTTACGGATTCTGTTGTTGTTTCATTTTCAATATCAGAACTATTATGAATATCCGTTTTTTCTTCTGCTGCTTTATCTTCATCAACGATATTAATTATTTGCTCTTCTTTTTCCGGGATATCAACTTTTTTTACTTCCGTTTCTTGATCAATTAATTCAAATACTTCCTCTGATTCATTTTTAGGAATATCTTCTGTTTTTTCCGAATCAATTTTAACATCCTTAATTTCAGATTTTATTTCTGTTGTATCTTCAATTTCAAACTCAATATCATCATTTCCTGAAATCTCTTCAGATAATTTTTCATTCGTTTCTTCAATTTGAATTTCTTTTGATTCCTGTATAAGAATGTCTTTTTCTTTAATTTGCGAAATATCCGATTCTCCGGAAACCGATTCTTTTTTGTCTTCTAAACCGGTTATATCATCTTTAATTTCTATAAAGTTAAGGTTTTCTTTTTTTGCCGGTTTTTTGGAACTTATTATTTTATCATAAATGTCTTCAATTTTGGAGTTATCTCCGGATTTTTCATCATCAGCAGGGACATGTAATTCTTCAATGATTATTTTATCCGAATATTTCTTTTTAGTTGATTTTCTTTTTTTTGTTTTTGTGTTCTTATCTTTTTCTTCTTCCGTTACAATTATTTGTTTTTTCTCCGAAACTTTCTTTTTCTCTTCATCAACAATTTCTTTATCGGATTTTTCCGTGATTATTTTTTCTTCCGAAAGAGATTTAACAGTTTCTTCTTCAATGATAATTATTTCATCAGAATCGTCCTTATTTTGAACAGATTCTTCCTTTAAATCATTTTTAACTGTTTCTTTTTCAGTTTCAGATTTTTCTTTTTTATCATCTTCAGAAGAACCAATTTTTATAATATTTGTATAGGGATCACTTTCAATTTTTAAGTCGTCATCAGTCTTGGGTATAATTTCGTCCTCTTTTTCTGTTTTAATAACATCTTCCGGCTTACTTTCAACTATTTTAACATTCTCTTCTTCAGACTGTTCTTTAGCAAGTTTTTCTTGTTCACGACGTTTTAATTTCTCTTCCATACGTTTCTCTCTTTCCAAACGTTTTATCTTCTTGCTGTCTTCAGACTTTTCTTCGACGGGGCTTTTTTTCATTTTTTCTTCAACAGGACTCTCTTCTGTTTTTTCATTCTCCTGCGTTTCTTGTTCACGAGCTAAACGTCTTTTCTCCATCCGTTTTTCTCTTTCAAAACGTCTTTTTTCTCTTTCAGCTTTTTCTTTACTGAGATCCCCTTCACTCATCTTCTCTTGTTCTTCATTACGCCGTTTTATTTTTTCCGCCATCCGTTTTTCACGTTCAAGACGTTTTTTCTCCCTTTCAGTTTCTTTTCTTTCAGAAGCTGTATCAACAGGTTTTTCTCCTGTTTGAGGAAATAATTCAGCAATTTCATCCGGCATCATTCCGATATTCAGCTTATCTTTTCGTAATTCTTCAACCAAAGGCCCAAAGAAGTTTTTAACAATTTTTTCATGAATAGTTGAACCGTGATGAAACAGTGTTCCGCCTTTTTGAACCATTCTCTTTAATCGACGATTCTGAATTCTTTCACGAATTTCTTTTCGAGTATCACTTTCTTCTTTTTTATCGGTTGATTTTTCTTTTTCTTTTACAACAGGTGCCGAAAGGTTAATTAACTTAAACAACAATTCACGATTCGGAACCGAGGACGAGGTTTTAGCAATTAAATTCGGATAATCCTCTGTATTTATATTATGTGCAGCTTTAACATAAAGTAAATTTGCCGTATGAAAAAAAGGATAAGTTTCAATTAAAGATTTTAAATTTTCAAAATCTTCGCTTTGCATGTTATAAGGTGCATCAATGTAGTCAACAAGGTTTTGTATTTCCATGGATTCTGTTCTTTACCAGTTTACAACTGATTTATTAAAAATATCGTCTATTAATTCGTTCATTATCTCTTCAGAAAGAGCATCCTCTACATCTGTTAAAAGTTCAGTACTCAGATAGTCTGAATAGCGTGAAAAAGATGTGTCAAAATTAAATTTTGAATTATTTATACTTGTGTATTTAACATGAACCGTAATTGTCAATCTGTTTTGTTCTGCTTGCTCATCTTTAGTTATTGCAATCGGCTTTGTATCATAACCGATAATTTCTCCTTCAAAGGTTAAATCACCGTTAAAATCGACTAATTCCAATTTTGTTTGAGATGCAAATCTGTCTTTTAATTTTTCAGTAAATAACTGACTTAAATTCGGATTTATAATAGCAGCTCTGTTCGGAAAAAACTTAACATTCACAGTTTTATCTTTCGGATCAAGAGATGCTCCGGAAAATGAATAAATTCCGCATTGAGAAAAAGAAACAGAAATTATTATTACTAAAAATATTAATTTTTTATTCATCTATTCTAAAAACAGTTTATAAAATTCATTTCCTAAACACATCAAAATCACTTTGTTTATGTCGTTAAATCATATTCTTTTAATTTCCTGTACAAAGTTCGTTCCGAAATGCCCAATTCTTCGGCAGCATATTTCCTTTTTCCTTTATATTTTTCCAATGCTTTTTTAATTAATTCGATTTCTTTGTCTTTTAATGACAATGATTCTTCAATTACTTCTTCCGTATCTTCAATAAAAGATTTATTCCCTGCAAATTTATTTTTTTCATTTACATTATCGATAATATTTTCAGAATTTGATATAAAATCCGTTTGATGAATATTATTTGTCGATTTTTCATAAACTTTTGAAGGAACATTCACACTTCCGTTATTTTGTTTTGTCACACCTTGAATAATTGATTTCATTTCATTAATTTCATTTCGCATATCAAAAAGAATTTTATATAAAATTTCTCTTTCTGTTGCAAAATCTTCTTTATTAATTGAATCTCCGTATATTACCGGTAAATTATGAATTTCATCAGGTAAATATTTTTTTAATGTTTCTGTATCAACCGATCTTTCTTGCTCTATAACCGAAATTTGTTCGGTAACATTTTTTAATTGTCTGACATTTCCTTTCCAAGGGTAATTCTCAAGAAGTAAAACAGCATTTTCTTTCAACCGAATGGGAGGCATTCGATATTTTTCAGAAAAATCTTGCGCAAATTTCCTGAATATCAAATGAATATCTTCTTTTCGATTTCGAAGAGGCGGAATATTGATCGGAACAGTATTTAATCGATAATATAAATCTTCTCGGAATTTTCCGTTTTGTATGGCTTTTAATAAATTAACATTTGTAGCTGCAATAACGCGTACATTTGTTTTCATTACCTGTGAAGAACCGACTTTAATA
>JANTGL010000038.1 GCA_024762915.1 Bacteroidales bacterium
GTTGAATCGGTTTCTAAACAAAAAAATAAACAATATCTCGGAGGTAAAAAGAAAGATAAAACGAATAAATAATAAAATATTTTATTTTATTTGAAAGCCTTGATTTTTTATCAGGGCTTTTTTTATTAAATTTGAAAAAAAATAATTATGACACTTATTTTTATCAGCGGCGGCGAAATCATTTTTATTTTATTGGCAATATTATTATTATTCGGAGCGGATAAACTTCCGGAAATTGCTCGTACAGTCGGTAAAGGTATTAAGCAGTTTAAAGATGCGGCTGAAGATATTAAAAATGAAGTTAAAAAAGAAACTGAAGAAAACAGTGATGAATTTGTCGAAGATTTAAAAGAAATAAAAAAAACGGCTGATGATATAAAAAAGAATGTGAAAAAATACAAAATTTTTGAGAATAATAATTTAGATTAAATTAATGATCTGTTAATTACGTCATTGAATGAAAGAGAATCACGAAACCGTAAATGAGATTTTAAAAACGGCATACTCCAAAAGCGATGTTCTGTATAAACTTATGAGTTTTCGTGTTAAGAAAATTTTACTGGTTGCTCATTTGTACGATGCTCTCAGTATTGAACGTGAAGGACGCCTGGATGATGCCGTAAGAGGTGATTATTACAAAATGAATTTATCTTCCGCACCTGAAATTATAAAATCATTATCGTACAAAGATGCTTTAAAAAAACTCAAAAATTCCGATTTTGATTTGGTAATTATTATGGTCGGTATTGATAAAAGAACACCGTTGAAAATAGCAGACAAAATTAAATTTTTCTATCCGAACCTACCTGTATATTTGCTCGTTAACAATAATTCAGATATAAGTTACTATAAAAAAAGTTACGAAAAACTTTCGGGCATAGAGAATATTTTTGTATGGAACGGTGATTCAAATATTTTTTTATCAATCGTTAAATTATACGAAGATAAAGTAAACGTTAAAAATGATACAAAAATAGGTTTATCGAGAATTATACTTTTGGTAGAAGATACGGAACGGTATTATTCGCGTTATATTCCTATTTTGTATAAAAGTGTTATGGAACAAACGCAACGAATCATCGAAGATGCCGATACATCGGATGATTTGCAGAAACTTCTGAAAATGCGCTTAAGACCGAAAATTTTACTGGCTACAAATTATGAAGAAGCAATAAATATTTATAAAAAATATAAAAAATATGTCTTAAGTGTTATTTCCGATGTAAAATTTAAAAAAGAAGGGACTATTAATAATAAAGCCGGCTTTCATTTAATCAATTATATAAAATCAAAAACTCCTAATATTCCTACGGCTATTCAATCTTCCGACAAGGAAAATAAACTTCTTGCAGAAACAAAATATAAATCCAGATTCATAGATAAAAATTCTAACAGTTTGTTAGCGGATATCATGGATTTTATTATGTATAATTTAGGCTTCGGTGATTTTATTTTCAGAAATACGAACGGAGACGAAGTAGCCAGGGCAGTTGATATGGACGATTTCTATTTACGTTTGCAAGATATAAGTGATGAAAGTTTGGCTTACCATGCAGGTAAAAATCATTTTTCATTATGGCTTCGAGCACGCGGTGAATTGCATTTGTCTGAATCTATAGAACCTGTAAAAATAGCTGATTTTAAGGATATTAAGGAATTAAGACTCCATTTAATTCAATCCTTTTTCAACAATAAAATTGAGAAAAATAAAGGCAAAATTATCAGTGTTGATGATCCGACGGTAATTGATGACAGCAATATCGGGATTTTGGCTTCAGGGGCTCTGGGCGGAAAAGGAAGAGGATTGGCATTTATCAGTAATTTAATTTACAATTTTAACATTAATAAATACATTCCCGGTATTAAACTTTTAACACCAAAGACTTTTATTATCGGAACGGACGAATACGATGAATTTATCAAGAAAGATAATTTGTTTGAAAAGGCCGTCAAAGAAACCGATAAAAATAAGTTATTTAATATGTTTTCAACAAATAACTTAAGTCCATTATTAATCAGAAGGTTACTTAAAATTCTTGAATTAACTGATAAACCTCTTGCTGTACGTTCATCCGGATTATTTGAGGATTCTCTTTTACAACCTTTTGCAGGTGTTTTTTCAACCTATTTGTTACCCAATAATCATTCTGATATTACCCATCGTTTAAAAGAACTGATAACGGCAATAAAACTCGTATTTGCTTCAGTTTTTTCAGAAATTTCAAAAAATTATATCAATGCCGTAAATTATGAAATTGAAGAAGAAAAAATGGCAGTTATAATTCAGGAAGTTGTCGGAAATCAGTATGATCAATATTATTTCCCGCAAATAAGCGGAACTGCTCAATCTTTTAATTATTATCCTTTCGGAAAAATTGAACCTGAAGACGGAATTGTTGTTGCAGCCGTCGGCTTGGGAATATACGTTGTTGAAGGTGAAAAAGCATATCGTTTTTCTCCGAAACATCCGACTTTGCAAAATAATTCCGAAAAAGATTTATTTAAAAATACCCAAACTGAATTTTATGCCGTTGATTTATCAAAAGAGAAGATTGATTTTAAGAAAGGCGAAACGGCCGGTTTAATTCGCTTGTCAATCAGCGATGCAGAACGAATTAATGAAGACAGAATGAAACATTGTTTATCGGTTTATAATCCTGATAACAATGCAATATATCCCGGAATTGATGCAAAAGGACCGAGAATCGTAAATTTTGCCAATATTTTAAAATATAATTATATTCCTTTGGCAGAATCTGTTTCAACCATTTTGTATATCATGAAAGAAACCATGGGCGCTCCGGTAGAAATTGAATTTGCAGTAGATTTGAATTTAGACGAAAACAAAGAAACATCCTTGTATCTTCTCCAAGTAAAACCTTTAATCGGTAATTCTCAAAATTATAATATTAATTTGCAGAAATCAGATATTAAAAAGGCTGTTTTATTCTCGGAAAATGCCATGGGAAACGGTAATATTAAAGATGTAAAAGATGTTATTTTTGTACCGCCCGAAACGTTTGATAAATCAAAAACGGAACAAATTGCTCAAGAAATTGCAGAACTGAATAAAAAAATGATTAAAGAAAACAAATCCTATGTTTTGATTGGCCCCGGAAGGTGGGGGACACGTGATAAATGGATTGGGATTCCTGTTAATTGGACACAAATTTCGAAAGCAAAAGTAATTGTTGAAACAAGTTTGGAGGATTTTCCGTTGGAAGCATCAGCCGGTTCTCATTTTTTTCATAATGTAACTTCAATGAATGTTGCATATTTATCCGTAAATCACAAAAGCGCAAATTGTTTAATAAAATGGGACACTTTAAATAATCAGAGTATAAATGAAGCGACAGAATTTGTTAAACATATTGAGTTTAAAAAACCGTTAAGAATACAAATTGACGGTAAAAAAAGGATTGCAGTGATTGAAGAAAGAAAATAAATTAATTTCGTTACAAAACTTAGATTGAGTCTCTTATTTCAACAAGCATCGATTTAATTTTTTTCAACCGTTTAACAATTTCAAAATTTTGAACGGTATCTTCTTGGTTTTCTTTGAGCTTTAATTTGACACCCTCTAAAGTTAATTTTTTCTCTTTTACCAAGTAATATATAAGGTGCAGATTATCAATATCTTTTGAAGTGAAAAGGCGATTGCCTTTTTTATTCTTTTTAGGTTTTAGAATTGAAAACTGATTTTCCCAATAACGGATTAAGGAAACGTTTACGTCAAACATTTCAGCGACTTCTCCGATTGTATAATATAATTTATTTTCTTTATCTGAATTCATGAAATAAAATCAACATCACAAATTTATAAAAAAATAATAAAATTTACCTTTCATATTAGTTTTATTCTTGATTCATTAAATCATCATATAAATCGGGACGTAATTTTTTCGTACGTTCCAGAGATTGATTCATTTTCCATTTTTCGATTTCTTTAAAATTTCCGGAAAGCAAAACGTCCGGAACTTTCATGCCTTTATATTCTGCAGGGCGCGTATAAACAGGCGGTGCCAATAACTTATCTTGAAAAGAATCCGTAAGGGCCGATGTTTCGTCAGATATTGCACCGGGCAATAATCGAATGACGCTGTCCGTAATAATTGCTGCGGCTAATTCACCTCCGGTTAACACATAATCACCCACGGAAATTTCTTTTGTTATTAGCGTATCTCGTATTCTTTGGTCAATTCCTTTATAATGTCCGCATAAAATCATAATGTTTTTTTTACAGGATAAAAAATTAGCTTCTTTTTGAGAATAAGGAATACCGTCGGGTGATGTATAAATTATTTCATCATAAGTCCGCTGTGATTTAAGGAAATTAATTGCTTTATCAACCGGTTTAATTTTTATAACCATTCCGGCATCACCCCCGAAAGAATAATCATCAATTCTTCGGTGTTTATCCTCACTGAAATCACGTAAATTATGAACATAAACTTCTGCAATTCCCTTGTCTTGAGCTCTTTTAATTATGGAATGATTAAAAGGACTTTCTAAAAGTTCAGGTAAAACGGTGATTATATCAATTCGCATCGTAATAATTTAATGTCCGTAAAAATGTTGCAATATAGCTGCAATTTCCATAAAATAAGCAATTCCTACATGAATAATGATTCCGCCGAAAATATTTTTTTTAGCCAATGCATGAATTCCCAAAATCATACCTCCGAAAAATGAACTTACGGCTTCTCCGAGCGGTTTTCCGAAATGCAATATAACATAAGCACCGGCCATGGGTAAAACAGCTTCTCTTCCCAAAATTCTTGCCATACCGACAATCAATGCTCCCCGATACATGAGTTCAATACTTACAAAATCTAATCCGTAAGCAAGTTCAAAAACACCTTCGCTTTGAGCGGGTGACATTCCGAAAACACCCTTGTAATTATAAAAACGATATTGAGGATAAGTATGTTGAAAATCAGGCTGAAACGATGCAATTGTGATTAAAGGAATCATTAATAATAACATCAGAAAAAAAGGACGATAATTCATACCTCTATACCTTAAACCGTATAAATGATTCAGATCTTTATCATAAAATTTTTTAACCGCATAAAAAATAATGATAAAAGGAATGATCCGTTTCAGATTAAATATAAGATTGTGAACAAAATTATTTTCCGAATAATTTAATTTTGAAAAATCGATTAAATATCTGAATTGCCAAAAAGCGACCATAACTCCGAAAATACCGAAAAAAACAATACTTTTTATCCAAAATTCAGATTGTTTTAATAACTGTTGTTTCTTTTTTATGAAAAGAACCGGAATAATTATTAATAAATAAGGTGTCAGATAATATAAAAAGTAAGTAAGGAAACTTATTGGTTTTCCGTAGAGACTGTCAACAATACTATTCTCAAAATTATATTTATAATTAAAGTATAATGCCGCTGTTAAAAATAGGAAGGTGTAAGTATATGCAAAAAAATTGAAATCTTTTTTTAAAAAATCTCTTATTTCAATGACTATTTCCTTCATCTGTATATTTTCTTTCAAAAAATGTCAAAATTACATATTATTATATAAATTTTAAATTTTTATTTAATTAGATATAAATATCTTATAATTAGTATCTTACGAAATATGTTAAAAAATATGATTGAATGAATGTTGAAAAAAAGTATTTTTGTTTTTTTCGTTTAAAACTTTATACTTATACTTGCATTATCAAATTACATTGATTATTTACCATCGTTTCTATATTATCAATCTCTATATATTCTTACTTCGATAACTATCTTTTATGATATAATAAACACAGTTCTCAACTGTAGATAATATTTTTAAAAAACTTCAAATTATATAACTAAATAAAAAAATACATGTACGACATTCTGGAACTTCAGAAGATGAAGGTGTTAGATTTGCGAAATATTGCAAAAGAACTTGACATTAAGCGAATTGAAAAATTCAAAAAGCAAGATTTAATTTATGAAATATTAGATCAGGCTGCTATTAAAGGTGCAAAATCAAGTTCAGTAAATAAAAATATTGACTCTAAAACCAATATTAAACACCCTGATAAGCAAGTAAAAAACAAACCGAAAAGTTTAAATTCTGTTTCCGAAAAAAAACCTAAAATTGAAAGAATACAATCTGACAATAAAAATGTTCCCGGACAAGCAAAAATCAATAAGCCAAAACAAAAACAAGAACCCGTAAGTTCTGACAAGAAGGGTCCTTCTGAAACTGTTAAAATTGAAAAAAGAACTGAAAATACACCGAAAACTGTCCGACAAAACAGGGAAAAGAAACCCTTCGATAAAAATAGGCCGAAAACAACCGTAACAGGTGAACACAAAGACAGACCTTTTGATAAACGTTCAAACGGAAATTCTCCTTCAAATTCCGGTCATTATAATAAGAATAAAAAAACGGAAGATACACATAATAAGAATAAGGGTTTTAACTCAAAATTTGAATTTAATGCAATCATTCAAAGTACGGGTGTACTGGAAATAATGCCCGACGGATATGGGTTTCTGCGTTCTTCGGATTATAACTATTTTAATTCCCCGGATGATATTTACGTATCACAATCTCAAATAAAACTTTTCGGTTTAAAAACCGGAGATACGATTAAAGGGCAAATAAGACCGCCGAAAGACAGTGAAAAATATTTTCCCTTGATAAAAATTGACGGAATTAACGGTCATAAACCGGAAGATATAAGAGACCGAATTCATTTTGAACATTTAACACCGTTATTTCCTGACGAAAAATTTAATATAACCGAAAAATCTTCTTCAACGTCAACACGAATTATTGATTTGTTTTCACCTTTAGGTAAAGGTCAAAGAGGTTTGATTGTTGCACAGCCGAAAACCGGTAAAACGGTTTTACTTAAAGAAATTGCGAATGCAATTGCTGCCAATCATCCGGAAGTTTATATGATTATCCTGTTAATTGATGAACGACCTGAAGAAGTTACGGATATGGAACGCAGCGTGAATGCCGAAGTGGTTGCTTCAACATTCGACGAACCTGCCGACAGACACGTAAAAGTATCTGAAATGGTCATTCAGAAAGCAAAGCGTTTGGTTGAATCGGGACATGACGTCGTTATTTTGTTAGATTCACTAACGCGTTTAGCAAGAGCTTACAATACGGTTTCTCCGTCTTCCGGCAAAGTTCTTTCCGGCGGTGTGGAAGCCAGTGCATTGCATAAACCCAAACGTTTCTTCGGTGCAGCCCGAAATATTGAAAACGGCGGTTCTTTATCCATTATTGCAACGGCATTGATTGATACCGGTTCTAAAATGGATGAAGTTATTTTCGAAGAATTTAAAGGTACCGGTAATATGGAACTTCAATTAGACCGAAATCTTTCCAATAAACGAATTTATCCTGCCGTAAATATTAATGCTTCAGGAACACGAAGAGAAGACCTTCTTTTAACAGACAATATGCTGAATAAGTTATGGATTTTAAGACGTTACCTTTCAGATATGAATCCGGTTGAAGCAATGGAGTTTATGAAACAAAGAATTGAGTCAACTAAAAGTAACGAAGAATTTATTATTTCAATGAATTCGGATATCTAACTCCTTTTCTGTATCTCATAAAGTCCCGATTTATAATTATAAATAATCGGGATTTTTTATTTTTAATTTGATGGTATTTAACATATAAAAAAATAGTATTTTAATTAATCTCTGCATCATTTTTGTATGCTTTTGGGTGCTGTAAATATTTTAAAATGATAAAAACGATATTTTTTTTAATCTCGATTCTGATTTCATTTGTTTCATTTTCACAAGAAATTACCGTTATTGATGAAACAAATTTGGAACCTGTTGAAAATGTTCTCATTTACGGAAAATCAAAATTTGTGGTGACCGATAAAAACGGACAAGCAAATCTTAACGATTTTGATAAAACAGAAACCTTCGTTTTTAAACATACTTCTTATGCCGATTTATATTTAACGTTTTCTGAAATTGAAAATATGAATTTTCGAATATCATTGATTGAAAGTGCTTTAGATATAAATGAAGTTGTGATATCTGCAAACAGTTGGGAACAAAATAAAAATGAAGTTTCAAACAGAATAAAAATTATTTCAAAAAAAACAATTGCAAATACAAATTTTCAAACATCGGCTGATATGCTGAAAGCTTCCGGAGAAGTCTTTATTCAAAAAAGTCAACTCGGAGGCGGTAGTCCTATGATTAGAGGATATTCGGCAAATCGTATATTGTTGGTTGTTGACGGTGTTCGAATGAATAATGCTATTTTCAGGAGCGGAAATTTGCAAAATGTTATTTCTCTTGATGCAAACAGCATCGAAAATTCGGAAATTATTCTGGGAACCGGATCTGTTATATACGGAAGTGATGCGATTGGCGGTGTAATTGATTTTCATTCTTTGAAACCAAAATTCTCAAACGATGATAAAATCCTTTTTAAGGGAAATTTGATGAGTAAATTTTCATCGGCTGATTTTGAAAAAACAGGACATTTGGATTTTAATATAGGGACTCAAAAATTAGCTTCTTTAACAAGCTTTTCGTACAGTGATTATGATGATTTAAAAATGGGTAAAAAGGGCGGATATGATGAATATTTAAGAAATGAATATATTGTTACCGTGAACGGAATTGATATAAGGGCGAACAATGAGAATCCTCTAATCCAAAAATATTCAGGATTTTCACAAATAAATTTTTTACAAGGTTTTTCTTGGAAAGCAACAGAGAATATTATGATTAATTACGGTTTTTATTATTCAAAATCTTCTGATGTTCCGAGATATGACAGGTTGTTGCAATATAAAGACGGAAATTTAAAATATGCAGAATGGTATTACGGGCCTCAAAAATGGTTGATGAATAATTTAAAACTGACGTATATTCAAAAAACGAAACTGTTTGATAATTTAAAGTTTATATCTGCTTTTCAAGATTATTCAGAAAGTCGTCACGATCGAAAGTTCAGAAATAATGAAATCAGAGAACGTTATGAAAATGTAAAAGCATTATCATTTAATCTTGATTTTGAAAAACACCTTTCTAAAGATTTTTCTTTGTATTACGGTAGTGAAGCCGTATTAAATAAAGTTTTTTCCTCGGGTGAAAAAAGAAATATTTATACAAATGAAACAGAATTAACATCCAGCAGATATCCTGATAACTCATCTTGGTCTGCCTATGCCGTTTATTTTTCTTTTAAGAATAATTTAACCGAAAAATTAACGCTTAATTCGGGAGTTCGTTACAACAGAGTTTTTGCAAGAGCTGATTTAGATACGCTGTTCTATTCATTCCCTTTTAAGGAAATTAACCTGAATACCGGAGCATTAAACGGAAGTATCGGAATAACCTACAGACCTGAAACTTGGTTGTTTAAGGTAAACCTCGGAACGGGATTCAGAGCACCGAATATTGATGATATGGCTAAAGTTTTTGATTCAGAACCCGGAAATGTAATTGTCCCTAATGATAATTTAAAACCGGAATATATTTATAATACCGATATCGGAATCTCTAAAACTTTTTATAATAAATTACAATTTGAAATGGCTTTCTTTTATTCATATCTTAATAATGCATTGGTCAGAGATGATTTTACGTTTAACGGACTGGATTCTGTTATGTATGACGGTGAAATGAGTAAAGTTCAGGCAGTTGTGAACGTTGATTTTGCGAATGTATACGGATTTAATATGTCCGTAAATGCTGATATTTTTAAAATATTCAGCTTCAAATCAACCTATAATTATACAAAAGGGAAAAATTCATTTAATAAACCGTTAAGACATATTTCTCCCTCTTTCGGGACAACACATTTTATTTTGAAAATTAATAAAATACGGGCAGATTTTTTTGCTGAATACAACGCTGAAATATCATATGATAATTTAGCTGATTCCGAAAGAGATAAACCCTATATGTATGCGGTCGATATTAACGGAAATCCATATTCCCCCGCGTGGTATACTTTAAATTTAAGTGTGTCTTATCAATTAAATAAAATATTCAGATTGAAATTTGGAACAGAAAACATTACAGACATTCAATACAGACCGTATTCATCCGGAATTGCGGCTCCGGGCAGAAATTTCTTTTTCAGTTTAAATGCATCACTATAATCTAAATTTTCTTGCTGCCAATCTGAAGTAATATGATGAGAATGAGTTATTTTTTTTTATTCAGATAGTTTTTTACAATAGCTTTATAGTTATCCGATAAGAGCTTAATAATATCGTTTTCAACAGAAAAAAAATGATTATCAATTTGATTTACGGGTAGTATACCAATCGAAGTTCCCGTTATAAAAGCTGACTCGAAAGTGATCAAATCAGATTGTTTTATTTTACGTTCTTTTAATTCTAAAGAATAATCTTTACAAATTTTATAAATATAATTTCGGGTAATTCCGGCAAGCACATCTTTAGACTCGGAGGTATAAACGGTTTTATTTTTAATAAAAAAGATACTTGATTTGCTGCATTCGGTAATCATACCGTTTTTATTAACAAGCAAGACTTCAAAAATAGCGTTTTCAGATATTAATTTATTGATATAAGTTCTTAATTCATAATTAATTATCTTAGCATTCGGGTTTTTTCTTTCAGCTTGAACAGACATGATTTTAATCCCTGTATTATAATTGTCGGGAGTAGGTATGATGGGATTTAAGAAAAAACAAATTAATTTATTGTCTGATTGATAAAATCTTACGGCAAACTTTAGCCGACCTTCTTTAATTTTATTTATTTCAATAAGTTTGAAAACGTTTTTTTTAATCTTTGAATCACTAAAAGGAATCGTTTTATTTTTAAGTTTTGCCGATTGATGCAATCGATTCAAATGATCCTCGAAAAACAAGGGAATTCCTTTTTCAATTTTTACGACTTCATAGACGGAAAAACCTTTTTCGAGTTCGGATATATCAAATAATTCGGTTTTAATAAATTGATTATTTTTAATAAAATATTTGGCTTTTTGATACATATTTGAGTGAATTCAGATTGCAAAAATAAACTTTTCAGTGAATTATGTATAAAATTTTTCCTTCATAAAATAATAATGTATAATTGCAGTTAAATAGATATTCATTAGCGTTTAATTATTATATCGATGAAGTTATATACAGATTCAATAGTAAAAAAATACGGAAAAAGAACGGTTGTAAAAGGAATTTCGATAGAAGTTAACAAAGGAGAAGTTGTGGGTTTATTAGGACCTAACGGAGCCGGAAAAACGACAACTTTTTATATGATAGTAGGATTTATTAAACCGTATTCAGGAAATGTTTATTTGGATAATGCCGATATAACAATGCTGCCGATGTATAAACGTGCAAAATTGGGTATTGGTTATTTACCTCAGGAAGCATCAGTTTTTCGTCGATTAAGTATTGAAGATAACATTCTGAGCGTGCTGGAAATGACTGCATTGTCAAAAAAAGAGCAAAAAATTAAAACGGAAAGTCTGCTTGAAGAATTCGGGTTAACGCATATTCGAAAAAGTAAAGGAATACAATTGTCAGGCGGTGAAAGAAGAAGAACGGAAATTGCTCGTGCATTGGCAATTGATCCGGCTTTTATTTTGCTTGATGAACCTTTTGCAGGTGTTGACCCGATTGCAGTAGAAGATATTCAAGGGATTGTTTCAAAATTAAAAGATAAAAATATCGGTGTTCTTATAACCGATCATAATGTACATGAAACACTTAATATAACGGATCGAGCATATTTGCTTTATGAAGGTCGTATCCTGGAATCGGGATCAGCTGAAGATTTGGCTAATAATGAGGAAGTTAGAGAGAAATACCTCGGTAAAAATTTTGAACTTCGATAAAAAAATGATATTTTCCTGAATCTTCTTTTTAATGAATTTATTAATTCTATTTTTGCATGCCTTATAATAAATCAGAAAGGATGAAAAGTCTGTTATACTTTACAATATTTATTTTATTAAGTTCAGAAATCATGATGACAACTTCTTGCAAAGTTAAAGATGAAACACAAACACCTGTTGCAAAAAAAATAAAAAAAGAATTAAGTATTCATGGAGAAACGAGGCTTGATTACTATTATTGGATGAACGAAAGAGAAAATCCCGAAGTGTCAGAATATCTTGAAAATGAGAATAAATATCTTTTTGAAAAATTAAAACATACTGAGAAATTACGAGAAACCTTGTTTGATGAAATTGCAAATCGTATTAAACCGGATGAACAATCAGTACCTTATAAAGATAACGGTTATTTTTATTATCAAAAATACGAAGAGCAAAAAGAACATCCTGTGTATTGCAGAAAAAAAGATAATTTAGAAAACCCGGAAGAAATTTTATTAAATGTAAACGAACTTGCAGAAGGATTTCCGTTTTTTAATATTCCTGATTTCAGCATCAGTTTTAATAATAAACTCATGGCATACAGTGTCGATACCTTGGGCAGGAGAAGATATGAAATTCATTTTAAGAATCTTGAAACCGGAAAAGAATTATCGGATATTATAAAGAATACGGATGGTGAACTGGTATGGGCAAATGATAATAAAACGGTTTTTTACATTAAAAAAGATGAAGAAACTTTAAGAGAATTTCAAGTTTGGAAACATATTTTGGGAACTTCTCCCGAAGATGATTCTTTGATTTTTGAAGAAAAAGATGATGCGTTTTATGTATCTGTATCTAAAAGTAAATCTGATAAATACATTTTTATTTCTTCATACAGCACCTTGTCTTCCGAATATCAAATTTTAGATGCCGATAAACCGAATGCTAATTTCAGAGTGTTAATTCCGCGATCGGAAAATCATGAATATTCTGTTGAACCGCACGGAAATCAATTGTATATTTTAACAAATTACGCCGGAGCAGAGAATTTTAAAATTGTAAAAACGCCTTTAAACCGGCCTGATATTAAAACGGCAAAAGAAATTGTTCCGTATGATAAGAATGTTTTTATTGAAGATTTTGATGTGTTCAAAAATTATCTGGTAATTAATGAACGAAGAGACGGTGTCATGAATATACGTGTGATTAACTTAATAAATAATAAAAGCGAAACTGTCAATTGCGGTGAAGATGCCTATGAAATTTGGATTTCCGATAATGATGAATTTGATACGGATGTTTTGCGTTTCGGATACAGTTCGTTAACAACACCGACTTCTTATTATGATTATAATATGAAAACCGGTCACAGTTTATTACTTAAAGAAAAATTTGCCGGACCGGACTTTGATAAAAATAATTACGAAGCAAAACGATTTTTTGCAACAACATCCGACGGTACAAAAATTCCGATTTCAATTGTTTATAAAAAGGGATTGACTTTAAACGGTCAAAATCCGATGTTAATCTATGCCTACGGTTCATATGGCTACAGTTCGGATGATTCTTTTCGTTCTTCTGTTTTAAGTTTGTTAAATCGAGGATTTGTTTATGCCGTTGCTCATGTGAGGGGCGGGCAGGAGTTAGGCAGAAAATGGTATGAAGACGGTAAGTTATTTCATAAAAAAAATAC
>JANTGL010000039.1 GCA_024762915.1 Bacteroidales bacterium
TTTTAAAATGATTGAACCGGAAGAATAATTAAGAGAAATTACAGACTCCTTATACAAATCACATTAAAACGAAAAGTCATTGCTTTTCGTTTTTTTTATGAAAACAATGTATGTCTTTCTGCATCAAGTCGCAAAAAAACAAACAGAAATAATGAAAATGCAAATAAAGAAGAACCGCCGTAACTGAAGAAAGGCAGAGGTATTCCTATAACCGGTGCCAAACCTATTGTCATTGCAATATTAACCGCATAATGAAAGAATAAAACAGATGCCAAAGAATAACCGAAAATTCTTGAATAAGCCGATTTCTGTCGTTCGGCAATTTTCAAAATTCTTAATAACAATATCGTAAATATTATAATAACCCCTGAGGTTCCTAAAAACCCCCATTCTTCACCTACGGTACAAAAAATAAAATCGGTATCTTGCTCAGGGACAAAATTAAATTTTGTTTGTGTTCCTTTCAAATAACCTTTACCGGAAAATCCGCCTGAACCTATCGCAATTTCAGATTGATGAACATTGTACCCCACGCCGGTAATATCTTTTTCGATTCCGAACAGTACATTAATTCTTGTTTGTTGATGTTCTTTTAAAACATCGTTAAAAACATAATCAACGGAATACGCAGAACCTATATAAAACAGTAATAATAGCGGAATAACAAATTGCAATAACTTACCTTTATTAAAAACACTAATCATTTTGATTAAGGAAACAATCGAAACCGAAATTAATAAAATAATATGTAATGGAATATTCTTTTTGAAAAATATAACATACATAAAACCAATCATGCTTAACCCTATGATTAATAATGCTGCAAAAAATGTTTCTCGTTTGTTACCGGATAAAATTAGATATATTAATAAGATTCCTATTATTAATATTATAAATAATGCATTGAGACTAATAAAGAAAACCGAAATAAATACAAGAATTTCAATAAAAATAATGACCAAAATATAGAAAGGCAAACCTTGTCTGTAAAGAACAAAAATAAAAGATGCAAAAACCAATGCAGAACCGGCATCACCTTGCAGTAAAATTAAAAAAGCCGGAAAAGCAATTATTAATAATAAAAAAATTAAATCTCTGAAATTTGACATTATTTTAAGTCCTTCTCGTCCGGCAAACTTCGCTAAAGCAAGAGCAGTTGCTAATTTAGCAAATTCTGCAGGTTGTAATTTGAAACTTCCGATTATAAACCACGATCGTGAACCGCCTGTTTTATCACCGATAAACAAAACAAGAACCAATAATAATACAATAAAACCATAGATATAATATGAAACCGTCGGGATGATGTGAACTTCCAAAAACAAAATTCCGATTAAAAAAAGCACATTTATCAAGATCATTATCAACTCTTTACCGTATCTTGACGAAAAACTAAAACCACTGCCGTCATAAGACGAAGAATAAATATTCATCCAACCTGCCGTAACTAACAAAAAATAAAGCAATAAAGTGATTAAATCAATATTTTGAATAACTTTTGATTTCATATCATTACATTAATTCTTTATTTATTCTTAATTAAATTTGCTTCACTTATTCTTTTTAATAACCAAGGTCGAGAAATCGAATCAGTTAAATATTTTTCAATTATCATGCTTGCGATAGGTGCTGCCCATGTTGAACCGAAACCGGCATTTTCAACATATACCGAAACAGCAATTTTCGGATTATCTTTCGGAGCAAATGCAATAAAAATTGAATGATCTTTACCGTGCGGATTTTGAGCCGTACCTGTTTTTCCGCAAATATCCAATCCCGGAACATAAGCGAGCATACCTGTTCCTTCCGTAACGACCGATTCCATAGCATTTTTAACGGGTTGAAAATACTTTTTATTAACTTTTGAAAAATGTTTTTTAATAAATTTTTCATTAATACCGGCACCTCCGATATCTTTTACAATATGCGGAGTAATATACCATCCTTTATTTGCAATAACTGCAGTCATATTTGCCGTTTGTAAAGGAGTAAAACCCAATTCTCCCTGCCCTATTGCTAATGAAATTATTGTATTGTAATTCCAATGTCCTTTTCCGTAATAATTATCATAATATTTATGAGAATATAAAATTCCTTGTTTTTCAAAATCTAAATCTGTCCCGAGTTTTGTTGCCAAACCGAAAGATTTTATGTAAGTTCTCCAGTCTTCATAAGCATCAGCATAATTTTTAAAACGTTTATCTGAAATTATACGCTTTAACACCGTACAATAATACGCATTGCTGGACATTTGAATCGATTTTTTAAAAGAAACAGCACCACTGACATGATCTTTTACGATATGTGTCCCGGCATCATAACCATTAAGAACTAAAACGGTTCTGTCCGTGATCAATCCTTTTTGAAGAGCAATTAATGCATTAATCGGTTTAAACGTTGAACCCGGCGGATACATCGAACGTAAAGCGCGATTAAACAAAGGTTTATTTTTTTGATATTCAATTTTTCTGTAATTTTCGGCTAATTTCTTTCCGATGAATAAATTCGGATCATAAGCAGGACTTGTTACCATAGCAAGAATTTCACCCGTCAAAGGTTCAATAGCAACGATACTGCCTATTTTATTTTGCATTAAAAATTCACCTAATTTTTGCAATTCAATATCTAATGAAGAAACAATATTTTTCCCGGCAATTGCTTGCTTGTTATAAGAACCATTTTTATAAGGTCCTTGTACCCGACCTAAAACGTCAACCATAAAAACTTCAGTTCCTTTATCACCTCTCAAATCAGTTTCATAAACTTTTTCAATTCCGCTTTTACCGACATAATCACCTGATTGATAATAGGTATCATTTTTTAATTCATCAACATTAACTTCACCTAAATATCCCAAAATATTTGCAGCAACCGGAAAAGGATAAGTTCTTAATGACCTTTTTTCTGTATAAAACCCGGGGAATTTATATAAACTCTCGGCAATACGGGCATATTCTTCTCCGTTGATTTGTTTCTTCAGTATTACGGGTTTATAGGAATACTTTTTTTTCTTAAATACTGAAACTAAATCTTTTTTTGATATTCCGATTAATTTACAGAATTCTGAAGTGTCAAAAGCTTCAATACTTCTTGGAACAACCTTTAAATCGTAGGTACTTTGGTTTGCAACTATTATTTTTCCGGTACGATCAAAGACAAAACCTCTTGAAGGATATATTGTTACATGCCTTAAAGTATTATTTTCAGCCGAAAGTTTAAAAGAGTCATCAATTACCTGAATATAAAATAACTTAGCAATAAAAACTAAAGCTGAGATACTAAATATGAAACTTATGATGAAGCGTTTGGTTTTCAACTATTTTACGAGATTAAAAAATAAAATTTAATAATATCTTTTTTTCGAATGTTTATTTTTTATAAAAATTCCTTATTGAGTATTTTTTCCGAATAAAAATTGGCTTAATAAAACTAAAATTAAAACTAAAAGAGTTGAAATAAATGCTTTATACAAGGTTAAGAAAAAATTTGAAAAACTGAATTTAATAAATAACCAATACAATAAATTATGAATAAAAATCAAAATGAATGCATATTTCACAAACCATAAAAACCCGTATTGAGATATACCGGGCTTTGTATCAGGCAAATATCCGTCACGAGGATTTAAAATTTTCAATGTTAAAGGACGCAAAAATGCAACAAACAAAAGTGATGCGGCATTAACTCCGCCGGTATCTGCAAACATATCAAGTGATAATCCTAAAAAGAAAGCTGATAGTAATAAAAGCCATCCTGAAATCTCAAAAGGAAGAATCAGAATTAATAAGACATAAAAATTAATATTAATTCCGAATTTTGTTAAAGAGATATTGTTCAACAAAAAAACTTGCAGAAAAATTAACAATAAAAATAAGCCGGCATTTTTTAATAAGACATTCAGTGTCAAAACAAAACTTTTTAGTAATTGTTCGTCAAAGATAAAGAATATTTATAAAAATTTCTTGTAAAAAACCTTATAAATTTAAAATGTATTTATGACATTATATAAAGTATCTCTTTCAATCGGAATTCTTTTAACATCTTTAATAAGTTTTACCAAGTCATTTGTTGTCATCTTCGGATTTTGATCTTCGGCACCCGCCATTGAATAAATTTTTGTACTGTCATCAATCGTTCCGTCAATATCATCAACACCGAATGATAAAGAAAGTTGTGCAATATTTCTCCCGATGCTCGGCCAATATGCTTTCAAGTGCGGAAAATTATCAAGATAAATTCTTGAAACTGCAAAATTTTTCAAATCTTCAATAGATGTTACTTCTCCGATATGTGACATACTGTTATTTTCTTTTCTGAATTTTAACGGAATGTATGTTTTAAATCCTTTCGTTTTGTCTTGCAACTCACGAAGTTTTGACATATGATGTACTCGGTGTTCATAGTTTTCAACATGGCCGTATAATATCGTTGCATTTGAAGGGATACCGACCTTATGAGCTGTTTCATGAATCGTGAGCCACATATCCGTTGACGCTTTTTCGTCGCAAATTTCTTTACGAATATCGGGATGAAAAATTTCGGCACCGCCACCGGGTATAGAATCTAAGCCGTATTCTTTTAATTTAGATAATCCGTCTTCCAAAGACAATTTTGCTTTCTTAATCATATATTCCAATTCTACGGCCGTAAATGCTTTAATATGAATATTCGGAATAATTTTTTTTATTTTTTGCATCATTTCACCGTAATAATACAAATCTCTTTTCGGGTGAACCCCTCCGACAATATGAACTTCCGTAACACCGGTTCCTTTATAGCTTTCCACGGTTTTTAAAATATCTTCAATGCTGTATTCCCAAGCACCTTCTTGACCTATTTTCCTGACATAAGAACAAAATTTACAACTGTAAATACAGATATTAGTCGGTTCAATGTGAAAATTTTTATTAAAATAAGTTTTATCTCCGTGTTTTTTTTCACGAATATAATTTGCCAGAATTCCTAAAAATCCGAGTTCCGCTTTTTCGTATAATGTGAGTGCATCTTTATCATTAATACGTTCGTCGTTTATGACTTTATCGGCAATTTTTCTTAATTCAATATCAAATGTACTGTTGTCTGTTAAAGTTTTTATATTTTGAATACTCATCTCTATTTTTATTTATTCTAAATTAAAATTGTTTGCAATTATAAATAAAAAACCCCTGATATAAGAATATCAAGGGTATAAAAATTCATTTTTATTCAAAAAACGTTAAAATAAAATACGGGATCTTATTTTTGAGGGATTTCACTTGAAACAGATAATTTCTTACGTCCTTTTCTGCGTCTTGAATTTAAAATATTTCTTCCGCTTGCAGATGCCATACGTTCTCTGAATCCGTGTTTATTTTTTCTTTTTCTGTTTGAAGGTTGAAACGTTCTTTTCATTGCTTTCTGTTTTACTTATTTTTCCTATCTGATTTTCAGGGATGCAAAGGTATTAATTTTTTATTTTCTGCAAAAATAATCTTATTTTTTAAATTATTTATTTCAATCTTTTATTTAACAGTTATGAACTTTCGTGTGAAAAACAAGTTTATATTGCTGTATATAAGTTGGTTAACAAGGACTAAAGTCTTTGTTTGTGTCTGCTTATTATTTTAACTTAAGTCGAGGACTGAAACAAACTACCGACCGTCGGGTTTTAACCCGTTAATAATTTTTTAATCGGACAACAATGATTAAGGATGGAAATTTAATTTTAAAACAATACAAATATAATCAACAATGAAGAAAATGGCAAAAACAGACAATTAATACCTGAAAACAATATTTTATAGCATGAAAGGATACATTTAACCCGTGAAAAAGATTGAAATTATTTCGGAAAATATATTACTTTTTTTGTTTCAAAAAATTCATCCGAAAAAAAATCTTTTACAGAATAAACCTTTGCTTTTCTGAAAGATTTTAATTCCTTTTGAAAATCACCGCCTTTTAAATAGATAATTCCGTTTCGATTATTTTTCTTTTTTACAAGATGTTTTACTGAATTATAAAATGCAGGAAAAGCCGTAACGGCTCGTCCGGTAACAAAGTTAAATTGTTCTTTATATTCATTACTGCGTTTTTGAAGCGCAATAACATTTTTCAAATTTGCCGTATGAATAATTTCATTGACAACTTTAATTTTTTTACCGATTGAATCAATTAAAGTAAATTGAGTATCGGGAAACATAATAGCCAAAGGGATTCCGGGAAAACCGCCTCCTGTTCCTACATCAACAATTGTTTCCGTATGTTTAAGTTCAACAATTTTTGCAATTGATAATGAATGAAGTATATGACGTACAAATAAATTTTCAATATCTTTTTGAGAAATTACATTTATTTGTTTATTCCAAAAAATATAGAGTTCAAATATTTCCTTAAAAAGTTGAATTTGATTATCAGAAATGGTCGGAAAATACGCTTTCAATTGTAAAATATCAGTTTTTTCCATAGTAAATACTGTGTTTTTCCATAATACTCTGCAATAATTCTCTGGAGCGAAAAAGTCGTGCTTTTACGGTTCCGATGGGTAAATCTAATTTTTCCGATATTTCATTATAGGAATAATCTTCAAAATATCTTAATACAACAATTCGTCGATAATCAGGCGGTAATTTTTGAACAATTTCTTTAACGATACGTTTTTCTTGAGTATTTACGATTGATTCTTCCGGATTAAGTGAATCTTCGGTAATTACAACCGTTTTTTGAAAATCATTTTCATAATCGAAAACCTTATCAATGTATACATTATCATATTTATTTTGTGATGTTCTGATATAATCAATGCCATGATTTGTCGCAATACGAAACAACCAAGTACTGAATGCAAAATCCGATTTATAAGAATGTATTTTTCGGAATGCTTTTTCGAAGGTTTCAATCATTAAATCTTCGGCATCTTCTTTTGATTTTACCATTTTTAATAATAAATGAAATAAAGCTTCTCTGTAATACCCTAACAATTCGGCAAATGCATGCTGATCACCTGATTTTGCTTTTTGAATCAAATGATAATCTCTGACCGCTTTTTCCGAAAAGTTTCGGTTTATTTCCATATATTTTTTTTATCAAAAACAGTTCCCGCTAAAATAACCAAATTTAACAAAGGGATTAAAATGTCAAATATAGGAATAAAAAATAAATTATTCGGCTCTTTCATTTTCATTGCAATCAAATGTATTACTGAAACCGAAATTATTGTACGGATAAAAAAAAGCAAAATAACAGCTTCTGTATTAGTTCCGACAATTAAAAAAATCAGGAAAAAGAGATAAAAAATGAATCGAGTTGTTATTTCCGTACCGATAATAATTTTATTCCTGAAACGGTATTTAAAACCTGCAGAAAGATGTCTCTTTTTTTGAATTAAGTACGTTTTAAAAGAGTGTTTCGGAATTGAAATCGTTTTACTTTCAAAATCTGTTATTATTTTCGTATTTTTCCTGTCGGCAACCTCATTAATAAACAAATCGTCATCACCCGAAAGGATATTTTTATGTGATTCAAATCCGTTTGTTTTTAAAAAAGTTGATTTTTTATATGAAAGGTTTCTGCCTACAGCCATATAGGGAAAACCTAAATCTGCAAAAGACAGATATTGTACGGCATTAAAAAGAGTTTCGAAACGAATTATTCTGTTTAAAAAACTCTTTCGAATTTCATAAGCCCCGTAAGCAATAACTATTTCAGTATCTGTTGAATATGTTGATGCAATTTTTTTCAACCACAAATTTGAAACGGGATGACAATCGGCATCGGTAAAAACCAACAAATCATTTTTTACTTTCGAGATTGCTTTTGTTAATGCTCTTTTTTTATTCCCTGAACCGAAACTATTTTTTTCTGCATCAAGAACCGTCAAATTATCATATCGGCTTATAAATTCCGATAAAATATTCCTTGTGTCATCTTTTGAATTATCATTGATTACAAGTACTTCAAAATCCGGATAATCTTGATTTAAAATTAATGGTAAGAAATTTTTCAAATTTTCGGCTTCATTTTGGGCACTTATAATAACCGATAAAGGCAATAAATTTTCTTTTTTTATTGGTTTTTTATGTTGAAAAATAATTCGCAGATAAACTGCTGAATAATACACCAGTTGAATTATAAAAGATGCAATAAAAACGCTTGTAAGTACCCGAATAGCCATAAAAGTTAAAAAATAAATTACGCCCCTTTTAAAACTTATTTTAACGGATTTTCAGATATTTCTTCGAACAATTTTCGATTTTTATAAATTTCAAGAGCCGTAAAAAGAGCTTCCCTGAACGAATCCGGTGATGCTTTACCTTTACCGGCAATTTCAAAAGCCGTTCCGTGTCCCGGAGAAGTTCTTATCACAGATAATCCTGCCGTAAAATTAACTGCTGCTTCGAATTCTATTGCTTTAAAAGGGGCTAAACCTTGGTCGTGGTACATAGCCAATACGGCATCAAATTTTAAATACGATTCGGAGCCGAAAAAACCGTCTGCAGGATACGGTCCCACAGCCATTATTCCCTCATCTCGCGCTTTGTTAAGAGCAGGAATAATAATTTCTTCTTCTTCGGTACCGATAACACTACCGTCACTTGCATGCGGATTTAATCCCAAAACTGCAATTTTCGGTTTTCTGACAGTAAAATCCTTTAATAAAGAATTATTTAAAATTCTTAATTTCTTCAAAATTCGTTCTTCCGTAATATCATAGGCAACATTTTTAATCGGAATATGTCCGGTGACAACACCTATTTTCATTCGTTTGCCTATCATTAACATTAATACGTCTTCCGAATTTGTCTTCTTTTGTAAGTATTCTGTATGCCCGGGAAATTTAAAATCATCCGATTGAATACTGTTTTTATTAATCGGAGCAGTAATTAATACATCGATTTTTCCTTCCTTTAAATCATTGGTTGCAGCTTCCAAAGATGCCAAAGCCGCAGCACCGGATTCTTTTGTTAACTTCCCGAGTTCAATACGTGTATTCTCTGATACACAATTTATTACATTCGGTCTTTTCGGATTTGCATTTTCAGGACTTTTAATAATATTTAAACTGAAATTTTCAATATTTACGGATTTTCTGTGATATGAAGCCAATTTCGGTGAACCGTATACAATAGGAATACATAAATCAGTAATCCGTTTATCCGTTAAGGTTTTAATTATAATTTCATATCCGATTCCGTTAATATCTCCGTGTGTGATTCCTACTTTTATTTTCTTTGCTGTATTTTCCATAGTAAATTCTTTTGCTTAAATCATATTTTTAAAGAAATCATACAGTAAACGTACACCGTATGCGCTTCCGCCTTCGGTTCTGTATGCACTTTTTTTACTCATTATTGCAGGACCGGCAATATCAATATGAACCCACGGATAATCCGTAAAATATTCTAAAAATTTGCCTGCCGTTATTGCTCCGGCTTCACTGCCTCCGATATTTTTAATGTCTGCAATCTTAGATTTCAACATGTCTTTATATTCATCCCAAAAGGGAAATTGAACAACTCGTTCGTAAACATTTTCACCGCTTTGTTTCAAATTATCAAAAACAGTGTCATCGGCCGTTCCCATAATCACTGAAGCCTGAGTTCCTATACAATATGCCGCCGCACCGGTTAATGTTGCTAAATCCAAAACCAATTCAGGATTATATTTTTGGGCATAACTTAATGCATCTGCAAGAATTAAACGTCCTTCGGCATCTGTATTCAAAACTTCAACAAATAATCCGTTATGCATTTTTATCACATCTCCCGGAACATAGGATTTCGCATCAACGGCATTATCGGTTGCAGGAATTAGTGCAATGATATGAACCGGCAAGCGGTTTTCGGAAACAGCTTTCACAGCACCCGCTACTGCAGCAGCTCCTGCCATATCAAATTTCATCATATCCATGGAATTTTTTGTCGGCTTAATGCTGTATCCGCCGGAATCAAAGACAATTCCTTTACCTACAAGAATATAAGGTTTTGAATTTACGGCATTTTCAGGTTTCCATTCTAAAATATTAAATGTCGGTGGATGCTCACTGCCTTTATTAACAGCCAATAAACCGCCCATACCGTTATCTTCAATATCTTTTTTATTTAATACATGAACGTTTAAATCAGAACTTTTGGCGAGTTGTTTTAATTTCTCGGAAAATTGCAAAGCATTTAATCCCGAAAAAGGTTCATTCGCTAAATCACGTGCAAAATAAACCGCATCGGTAATCTTTTCAAGTTCTGAAAGATTCTCTTGTTTGAATTCGGAAGAATAAATATTCAATATTCCGAGTGTCGGTTTTTTCTTTTCTTCTTCTTTATAATATCTTGTAAATGAATAGTTTACCAATATCATTCCTTCGACAAAAAGGTTAATTAAATCAGCATCTTTATCAACATCTATAATATTAATTTCCTTTATTTTATCAGAATTCAGAACAGAAGTCATTTTACTTCCTGATTCACGAATTTTTTCATTTTGGTTTGAAATCGTTTCATTTTTAAAGTTAACGAAATAAAATTTTGAATCGTAAAAATTGATTTCAACAATATTTTTCTCTTTTTCAAATTGAGAATTCAAATATTTAATTTGTTTTTCATCATTCAAAAATTTCGAATAATTTGATTCCTTTCCCACAAATAGGCATATTCCTTCGGGAATTTCTTTTTTATATTGATATAAATTATATTTCATGTGTTTATTTTATTAATTATTTAAGGTCACATAGCCTGCCTGACGTTAGTCAGGGAACAACTGCTTGTAATTTTTTTTCATTTTGCTTAATATTCGGAAGCAATAATCATTCACTCGGGTGTTAAAATTTTTATCATAGGTGTTTCATATTTTAGTTTTATAAGAACTACAAAAATAGATATAAAATTTCAAGGATAAAATAATAATATTAGCACGTATTTTGCAGTTTACTAAGAATAAAAGACAATTAAATTGAAAAAGACACTGTTAATATTCGCACTAATCTTCTCATTATCTGATTTATACGCACAAGTAAATGCCTTCGGAGAAAAAGAAAAAACAGAAAAAGAATGGTTTTTTGCAATTCGTTTAATGGCAAATCTTAACGGAAGTTTGATACAAACTGCCATCGTAAAGCCAAAATCCGATAGTGCTTATGAAATTCAATACATCCCTCAAGATGATTGGATAAGACAAGTGATAGGAACAGAAAATTCTAATGCAAATCCGGATAAAGAAAATTTAATTCAAAAATACAATGTTTTTGAAGTTCCTAATGAAATTACAAATGACGGAATCAAAGAATTTACGTTAAATAAAACAAAGGCGATTTTAACCAATTTATGGCGATTAAAATATTCCGAATATCCGTTTTTTAATCCTGAACGCAACAAAGATAAAGGTTGGGCAAAAAATCCGGATGATCACATCACATGGATGCCTTCCGAAAGTCAAATTCAATTGCTGAAACCATACGGGATAACAGATTTAAGTGATTTCTTTATCGGCGAGCATCTTTTTAATTTATTGAAAGATGTCAGAAACAGAGATTGGCAAAACCGCTATATTCAAAGTGCCGGAGTCTATTATGATGACACGGATAATTAATTTTTCTTCCGGAAAAGCATCTGAAAAAGATATTAACAAAAAAAGAATTATATCGATAAAAGTTATATTTTTGCATCAATATCAAATTTTAACTTTTAAATATCTTAAAGAATGTCAAAAGTTATTGCATTAGCAAATCAAAAAGGGGGCGTCGGGAAAACAACTACGGCTATCAATTTGGCAGCCAGTCTTGCCGTCCTTGAAAAGAAAGTGTTAATAATAGATTTTGATCCGCAAGCAAATGCAACTTCCGGTATCGGTCTTGAATTAAAGGATATTAAATACAGCATTTACGATTGTTTTATAGGAGAAATTATCCCTCAAGACGTTATTATTAAAACCGAAACACCCGGTTTGGATATTATTCCTTCACACATTGATTTGGTAGGTGCCGAGATTGAAATGTTAGGAGAAGAAAACAGAGAATATTTTTTAGATACAGTCGTTAAAAAAGTCAAAAATGAATATGACTATGTTTTAATTGATTGCTCTCCTTCCTTAGGGCTTTTAACACTGAATGCATTAGCAGCATCCGATTCCGTAATTATTCCGGTGCAATGTGAGTATTTTGCACTTGAAGGTTTAGGGAAACTTTTGAACACCATTCAAATGATTCAGAAGAATATCAATACTGAACTGGAAATTGAAGGGTTTTTATTAACCATGTACGATTCACGTGTCCGATTATCTAACCACGTTGCTGCCGAAGTCAGAAAACATTTTGAAAATATGGTTTTCGATACCATCATTCAACGAAATATTAAATTAAGCGAAGCACCGAGTTACGGTTTACCGGCAATCAATTATGACGTCAATTCAAAAGGAACTATCAATTATTTGAACTTAGCAAGAGAATTATTAGAAAGAAATAAAAATAACAATTAATATGGCAAAAAAAAGCCCTTTAGGTAAAGGTTTAGGAGCCTTGATCGATACGACACAATACGAAAAGAAACCTGTTGAAGAAGCAATATCTACAGGTGCAGTTGCAGAAATTAATATTAATGACATTGAAATAAATCCGTTTCAGCCGCGTGAAGATTTTAATGAAGAAGCATTAAATGAATTGACTGTATCAATAAAACAACACGGTATCATTCAGCCGATTACGGTCAGAAAACTAAAAAACGGAAAATTCCAAGTCATTTCCGGTGAACGCCGATTACGAGCTTCAAAAGAAGCCGGTTTAAAAAAGATTATTGCATTTATAAGAAAAGCTGATGACAGCGCCATGTTAGAAATGGCTTTGGTCGAAAACATTCAAAGAGAAGATTTAAATGCCATAGAAATTGCCGTATCATACCAACGTTTAATTGAAGAATGTAATTTAACACAAGATAAATTAGCAAACAGAGTAGGGAAAAACAGAACGACGGTTACAAATTATTTGCGACTTTTACAATTACCGGCTGAAATTCAATCAGGGATTCAAAATAAATTGATCACACAAGGACATGCAAAGTCCCTTATCACAGTTGAAGACCCCAAGAAACAAGTCAATATCTACGAAAATATTATATCGAATAAACTATCGGTTAGAGAAACGGAAAAATTAATACGTGAAATAAACTTCCCGGTAAAAAAAGAAGCTAAAAAAATACCGAAAAATAAATTACCTGAAGAATTCGTTACATTAAAGAAAAACTTATCTGAAGTATTTAAAAGTACGGTAAACATTAAAAGAAACAATGCCGGCAGAGGAAGCATTTCAATCGCTTTTACTTCTGATGAAGAGTTTCAAAAAATAAAGAAGCTTCTTTCAAGCATACAATAAATATTATGAGGTCTTTTTTTACCATATCTTTTTTTTTTAGTCTGATATTTTTTTCCGAAACAATCTATTCTCAACCGGATTCTGTCATTAAAAACAATCCTGATACCTTGATTTATGAAGGCGGTAAAGAAGTAGAGGTTCTCGTATCAAAAAA
>JANTGL010000040.1 GCA_024762915.1 Bacteroidales bacterium
ATATAACGCATATGATTGCAAAATTGGGGTATTTTCAAAAGAAAAACGCATATACTAATATGATTAACAGGTACCTGACATTTCCCGAAACTCCCTATTTAAAGTTAACGATTTTGAATATATTGCTCCCACTTTTCGAGTAATTGTTTAAAATTTTCAGGTAAATCAGCTGTAAATTTCAATCGTTCACCGGTTTGCGGATGATTAATTTCCAATGTTTCGGCATGAAGAGCTTGTGCCGGCATTAATTTAAAGCAATTTTGAATAAATTGTTTGTATTTTGTATAACGCGTTCCTCTGAGAATTTCATTTCCCCCGTATTCGACATCACCGAACACCGGATGTCCGAGATATTTTAAATGAACCCGTATTTGATGCGTTCTGCCGGTTTCCAATGTACAATCGAGCAAACTTACATAACTGAAATCCCTGTATACAGCATAGTGCGTTAAAGCATGTTTCCCGAATTCTCCGTCCGGGAAAACCGTCATTTTTTTTCGGTCTTTTAAACTTCTTCCGATATTTCCGGTAATACTTCCCTCCTCTTCTTTCGGAACTCCCCAAACCAATGCCTTATAAATTTTTTTTGTCGTTCTGTTAAAAAATTGTTTCGATAAATTACTTAAAGCATCTTCTGTTTTGGCAATAACCATAACGCCGGACGTATTTTTATCTAAACGATGAACCAAACCGGCTCTGATATTTTCGGTATTGTACAAAGGCAGTTCTTTTAAATAATACAATAAAGCATTTACCAATGTTCCGGATTCATTACCGTATGCCGGATGTACGACCATACCTGCCGGTTTATTAATAATTAAAATATAATCATCCTCAAAAATGATATTTAAAGGGATGTTTTGGGAAATCAAATTGATTTTTTCCGGCTTATAATAAGTTTTCAGAACGACAACATCATCGGGTTTAACTTTGTAATTCGGTTTTACTTCCTTTTCATTTACAAATAAATAACCTTGTTCAGCAGCCGTTTGTACTTTCGTTCTGGAGATATTTTCAATACGATCGACTAAAAACTTGTCAACTCTTAAAGGTGTTTGTCCTTTATCGGCAGTAAATTTATAGAGTTCGTATTTTTCGTTATTGTCTGTTTGCATTTTCTATTTGCTTAAATCAACATCCGGAATATAATTCCAAATCCCTTTTTCAAAAAATAAAGCGTCAAAAGTTAAATCCGGTCCGTAGTATTCGTAATGTCCTTTTAATTCAAGTTTTGAAGGCGATAAATGATCCCAAATAATCATATCTTTTTTTTCGTCATAGCGCAGATTCATGGAAATACCTTCTTTATATTCAAAAATTAATCGTTTTTTAATGCCGTCTTCCGAATTAAAAATATTTTTTCCGAAAACAGGTTCTGCGTTTTCATCCAAATAAAAAACATCAATAATCTTTCGATTTGTCAAATCATTATTTCCGTCCCACCCCAACAAAACATAAATTTTATTTTTTTTATATTTTTTATAAATCATTTTATAATAAAAAGCACCGTACCAATTCTCATTATTCAGAATTTGCCTTTCGGGATTTACGATTTTATCGGAATTATCCTTTAGTTCTTCAAGTGCATATCTGCCGAAATCCGTTTCATAATAACGTACAAATCCGTAGTATTTATAATTAAAATCAGAATACAGTACCGGCCAGGTCAAAATGCTGACCTTTTTATCTTCCGAAATTAACACAGATAAGTTTTTAATTTCTTGAAGCACTGAAATATCATTATCCGCAATAAAATTTTTGAGATCTGAACTTATAATCGTATTCACGGAATCTCTGGAAGTATCATTTTTTGCAAATTTCAACTTCTCAAATAATATTTTTAAATTGTTTAATTCACCGGTATTGTTTTGACTGTATATAAAATTTCCGGATAAAATAACAGTGAAAATTAATACATATTGTTTTAACATGGCATCTTACTTTTTGTTTAAAAATAATTAACGAATCCGGATAATTAATTATTTTTGTAACTCTTTGTTTTTATTTTCGTTTAACAGACATGCAAAGGTAACAAACTTTATAAATTGTCGAAAGTTCATTTCTTTTGCAAATTTGAAGCAAATATCTATTTTTGTTCCGTTTTTAATTTAATTGTTATATTTTGAAACACTTTTTTATTATCATATTTTTGATTGTTAGTTCATCGTCTCTTATTCAATCTCAAAATTCTGATATTCTTGAATTAACCGGCAGAGTCATCAGTAAAAAAACAGGCAAACCGATACGATACGCAACAATTGTCAATTTAAAAAAATCAAAAGTTGCAGCCTGCGATTCCTTGGGTTATTTCTATATGACGGTTCTGAAAGATGATATTTTAAGAATTAATGCACTGGGCTTTGAAAAAGAGTATATCTCATTTATTGATAAAGATATTAATTCTGCAGAAATCATTATTATCAGAATGAAAGAAAAAACTTATGAAATCGGAAATGTAAATGTCTTTGAAGAACGTTGGAAAGATTTTGTGTTTGAATTTACACATTCCGAAATTGAAAAAGACGAAACAAAAGAACGTATTGAAAAGTGGTTTTTTACATTTATTGATCCGAAAGAATTAGCCCTTCTAACGGCATCAACGGCAATTGGTATACCGATTAATTATAAAACAAAAGCCGATAAACAAAAAATTAAAGTCGGTGAATTAAAACGAAAAGCTGCAGAAAATGCAATTATTGAGTCAAAATATAATCCTGAATTGGTTTCTGAACTGACCGGACTAAATAAAACAGAAGCAATTAAATTTATGCGATATTGTAACTTCAATCGCAACTATTTATTAAAAGCAAATGATTATGATATCATTACTTCCGTGAATAATAAATTTGACAATTATATTAAAATGAAAATCAGATAAAATAAAAGGAAACTAAAAAGTTTCCTTAATAAAATAAAAATGATTAAGTTTACTGAGGTTGTGCTGGAGTCTCATATTGTGATGCTGTAGGTTCAGTATCTCTTCCATTTTGAGGTGCAGCTGTTTCTCCACCTTTATCACCCCCGAAAATAAAACTCATTTCTTTTTCTGTTAAAATTTTCACATTCTTCATAATTAAAAATTTTATTGTTAAAATTCAAACTTAATATTTTTTTTTTACTTTTACAACTAAATTAAACTTAATTGTTATGAAACGCTTATATTTTTTATTTTTATTTATATTTCTAACAATTGCAGCCCATTCTCAAAATACTGGCTGTGTATACGGAAACTGTTTCGAAGGGTACGGAAAATATGTTTGGGCAAGCGGTGATGAATACATCGGAAATTGGAAAAACAATCAACAAAACGGAAACGGGTCATTCACATTTGCATCCGGCGGTAAATATACGGGAGAATTTAAAAACGGAAAAAGAAACGGAACCGGAACTTATATTTGGTCTGACGGTGAAAAATACACCGGACAATGGATGAATGATAAACAACACGGTGAAGGAACCTATTATAAAAAAGACGGTACCGTTAAAACCGGAGTATGGAAAGAAGGCATTTATAAAGGAAAAACAGGTGAAGTTACCGGTTGTATTTTCGGAAATTGTTCGAACGGATACGGAACGTATGTTTGGTCCACGGGAGAAAAATATACCGGTTATTGGGTGAATGATCACAGAAAAGGACAAGGAACGAATTATTTCGCTAACGGTGCACGATATGAAGGCGAATGGAGCAATGATTTAAGAAACGGTTACGGAACAAATTATTACAACGACGGAACAAGTAAAGCCGGTCTGTGGGAAAATGACCGATATACCGGAACAAGTACGAATAATTACGGTTGTATTTCCGGAGATTGCAGTAACGGATACGGAATTTATACATGGGATACCGGAGAACGTTATGAAGGATACTGGGAAAACGGAATGCGCAACGGACAAGGCACCAATTATTTTCCTTCCGGTTCAGAATATACGGGAAATTGGAAAGATGATAAAAAGAACGGATACGGAGTGTACAAATATAAACCGGAATCACAATATAAAAGTTATACCGGAGATTATGTCATGGATAAATTAACCGGGAACGGAATATGTGTATATAAAAACGGTCAAAAATATATCGGAGAATTATTGAATAATTACTTTCACGGTGAAGGAACCATGTATTATACTGACGGAACCAAAAAAACGGGAACCTGGGAATACCATAAATTTATCAAGAGCAATGAAATTAAAACCGGTTGTATATCAGGTAATTGCAGTAACGGTTTCGGAACTTACGTCACCAAAAAAGGCGACAAATATGTAGGAACCTTTAAAAGCAGCTATTTCAGCGGCAGAGGGACTTATACTTTTGCTGCCGGAGATGTGTATGAAGGGGAATTTAAAAACGGCACATATGAAGGTCAAGGAACATATAGTTTTGTTTCAGGAACAAAATATGTCGGGGAATTTAAAAACGGCACTTACAACGGAATAGGAACGGCCTATTACACAAACGGAACAACGCAATCCGGATTATGGAAAGACGGTAAATTTATCGGGAATCAAAAAAGTAAGAATCCCCCTCAAGTTACTTGGTTATCACCACAATATGTAAACTCTTCAACAAGTTCGAAATCCGTAAAAGCTAAAGTTTGCATAAAATCTGACAGTGAACTCGAGAATGTTCAATTTTTAGTTAACGGAAAAGTAAAAGTAAACTATGCTACAAGAGGTTATACCGTTGTTAATGCAAATTGCGATTATACGATTGAAAGAGATGTTCCCGTTGAAAACGGCAGCAATAAAATAACCGTAAAAGTCACAAATGCCGGCGGTGAGGTGCTATCCGATGCAAGAATCGTAAATCTGCAAATTGATAATGTCTCTACGGATCAAAAACGCCTGGCATTAGTAATCGGAAACGGAAAATACTTATTATCTCCGCTTAAAAATCCGGTTAATGATGCTCAGTTAATGGCTGAAGAATTAAGAACATTGGGATTTGATGTAATGTCATATACGGATTTAAGTCAAAATGATATGAAATCAAAAATACGTGAATTCGGAAATAAACTCAGTCAACAAAAAGGGGTCGGATTATTTTATTATGCCGGTCACGGCATTCAGCTGAACGGTGAGAATTATCTGGTACCGGTTTCAGCTGTTATTAATAAAGAACAAGATGTTGAACTCGAAGCCGTTAATCTGAAAAGAGTCCTCGGTGAAATGGATTATGCTCAAAATGATTTGAATATCATTATTTTAGATGCTTGCAGAAATAATCCTTTTGCCAGAAGTTTCAGATCCGGCGGCGGTAACGGTTTAGCAACGACAACGGCTCCGAAAGGTACTTTTATAGCTTATGCAACGGCTCCCGGTTCGGTAGCCTCCGACGGAACGGGAGAAAACGGCTTATACACGCAAGAACTGGTAAAAGCATTGGAACAACCCGGCTATAAAATTGAAGATGTCTTTAAAGCCGTCAGAAACAATGTTTATAAAATGTCAAATGAAATGCAGGTTCCGTGGGAGAACTCATCTATTTTCGGAGATTTTTATTTTAAAAAATAAACAACTGAGATACGAATTACATTACGATTAAAAAACACTAACTCATTTCGGATGAAAAAAACATTATTAGTACTTTTATCAATCTTTTTATCTTTTCAATTTGCATCGGGACAGGAATACGGAACCGGACTTAATTTTAATGATAAAAAATACGAATCCGTACCGAAAAAAGCCCCTTTAACTCGAAGTTTATATACAAATATACCTTCAAAATTTTCATTGAAAAAATATACTCCGGAACCGAAAAGTCAAGGACAACACGGAACATGCGTCGGATGGTCGACGGCTTATGCCGGTATGACAATTTTAGAATCCGTTCATAAAAACAGAACTGATAAAACAACCATAACTTCCAATACTTTTTCACCCGGTTTCGTCTATAAACAGATAAAAAACAGTAAAGATACCTATTGTCAATTAGGGTCATCAATTGCAGACGCATTGAATATTATGAAAACTAAAGGTGTATGTAAATACGATGACATGACGGAAGTTAACTGTCCCGCATTCATATCACCGACAATTTTTTCAAAAGCTTCAAAGTATAAAATAAAAGATTATGCAAAAATTTTCGGTATGTTCGATTCGAAAGAATTCAAAATAAATGCCGTTAAAAAAAGTATCAGTCAAAAAAATCCCGTGATTATCGGTATGAACACACCAAAATCATTTTATACGGCAAAAGGCGAATGGTTACCCACCGAAAGCAGCAGTCTGACATACGGCGGGCATGCCATGTGTATCATCGGATACGATAACGATAAATACGGCGGTGCATTTGAAATAATGAACAGCTGGGGAACACAATGGGGTAATAACGGCTACATATGGATTTCCTATGAGAATTTTCACAAATTCGTAAAATATGCCTATGAAATGATTGATTTCAGAACAAATACAATTGAAAACAGTTTTTCTTTAGCCGGCAGCATAAAATTTATAAAGTCAGACGGAACTGAAAGCTCGGGAACATTTACCGAAGGAATTTATAAATTGGATGAAACCTATAAATCCGGGACTTTATTCAGATTATACATCTCCAATTCTGCTCCTGCATTCGTCTATGCATTCGGATATGATGCCACAAAAAAAACATTTATGATTTTTCCTTATGCAAAAAACATATCTCCTGCTTTAAATTATGCACAAAATGATATTGCAATACCTGATGAAGATCATTACATTCAAACAGATAATACGACAGGAAAAGATTACTTATGCGTTTTGTATTCCAAAAACAAATTAGATATTGATGACATCAAATCTCAAATTGAAAATACCTACGGTTCTTTTAAGGATCGTATAAATTATGTTCTTAAAAATCAACTAATTTCGGAAAATTTTATTCAATTTAATCAAAAAAAAATAGCCTTTAGTGTAAAAAACAACAAAAAAAATATTGCGGTAATAATAATTGAAACTAATCATATCAACTGATTATGTTGCAATTATACAGTTTATAGATAATAATATTTCTTAAAATCAAAAAACACTTAAGTTTTTTATTTTGGAATAAAATAATTAACTTTGTTTCAATTCTTAACAAGTAAACCTGTACCATGAAGGTATCCGGAACCGTAAAAAATAATAATCTGGCATATACACTCTTTGAAAGTATCCAAGGTAACACCATGGAATATACTTATAGAGGCAGTTTTACGACCAAAGTTACGGATACTATTTTATCTTTGACAGAGTCAAATCTGGAAAATGAAAATGTTGAGAAAAAAATCAGAAAACGGGTTTTCTTTATCATCGTTGAAGGTTTGCAAAATGTTACGCGTCATCAAAGTGCATCCGAATCAGACGAACTTGCCGGTTATCCCGGTTTATTTGTTGTTCAATATAAACCTGACGGCTATTATATTACGACAGGTAATTTAATAAGATCTTCCGGTGAAGGAAATATCAAAAAACTTATTGATAAAATAAATAAATTAGATAAAGACGAATTAAAAAAATATTCTTTAGAAAAACTTGACGAGGGTGAATTTTCAGAAAAAGGCGGTGCCGGTCTCGGTTTAATTGAAATTGCTCGAAAATCAGGAAATAAATTAGTCTATGCTTTTGATAAAATCAATGATCAATTTTCTTTTTTTTATATGCATTCAAAGATTATTGATTTCAATGATAATCAAGATTCAAGTAATGAAGATTCTCTGAAACGAATTATTGAAAGACATAAAATACTTGAAAAAGAAAATATTTTATTAAACTTTATCGGTGCTTTTACGCAAGATACACTTGTTAATCTGCTTTCTATAACGGAAAATCAGCTGCAAGGAACCGTTATTTTAAAAATGAAAGTTTTTAATTTAATGGTCGAAATTCTTCAAAACATTGTAAATCATGCCGATTTATATACCTACAATAATATTACGGGAAAACATGCTATTTTTTATATAAAAGAAAGCAAAAAGTATCTTATTTTCACATCCGGAAATTATATTGAAAACTATAAAATAAAAGAATTTAAAAATAAATTAGAATATGTAAACAATCTATCTGAAGATGATCTTTCGGATGCATACAATGAAACACTATTAAATTTCAATAATAAAAATGATGAAAATCCCGGTCTGGGCTTACTCGATATTAAAATGAAAGCCAAGAATCGCTTTATCTATGATTTTTATAAAATCGATGAAAAATTTTCTTTTTTTACACTAAAAATTCAAATAAATAAAATGAAAGACGGATTAGAAAAGTACATAATACAAAAAGAGGATGATACTCCTGAAATATTCCTTGACCCGGAAAAAGGAATCTTAAAATTTATAGGAAAATCAATTCCCGAAAATGCCGTAAGTTTTTATAAACCGATTATTGATTGGTTACATGCTTATAAAGAAAAACCTGCTGATCATACTCAAGTTTCATTAAAGTTCGATTATTATAACACAGCCACTGACAGACAATTAGTTAAAATTTTATTAATACTCGAAGAAATCTCAAAAAACAATTCTGTCGATCTTGATTGGTATTATAATACAGGCGATATTTCAATGTTAAATGACGGTAAAAAATTCAAGGAACTTATTGATTTAAATATTGAAATTATTGAAATTATTGATGAAGATGCCGATGATGATAATTTTTAAATCATTCTTTTAATACTTAGTCGGCTAATTTCTAATTATCTGCTACCATAATGCAAAAATACTTTTCGGAATTTACCGTAGAAATTATTGATAAGGAGTTTCAAATAGATAATTTCAATTATCCTGAAACAGCTTTAATTAAATTCTTTGATGCTGATAAAAACCTGCTTTCCGAAGAGAAATTCGGTTATGCCGATTCAAGTTACATTAAAACATACATTAATCAAAATAATGAACTGCAACTTGACTATGCCTATACCGAAAATTTTGATATTGAATTTCTCAGAAAAAAAGTATATTCCGAAAAAGTAATTCTTGAAAATTTTTCGGCTGTAAATGCCTTTTTTAACAATTCTGAAAAAGATCTTAATTTTTCGGAAATGCTTTTTGAAGGTAAATTAATTGATTTTAATAACACCTATTTTATCAGTAATACATTAAATTTCTCATTTTCAGTATTTTTTACGGAAAAAACTGATTTCAGTAATTGTTTATTTAAATGTGATATTGTAAATTTTTCAAAAACATCCTTTTCCGAAGGGGATGTTATTTTTAAGAACAGTGTTTTTCATAAGGGAATAAAGGATTTTCAAAATATTGAATTTCAAGAAGGCAGAGTCAGTTTTATAAATGTTGAATTTAATGAAGGCGATGTTCTTTTTACCGATACAAAATTCAATAAAGGACTGATAACCTTTAAAGTAGCCGTTTTCGGTACAGGCAGAATAGATTTCTCAAGGGTTTTATTCGGAAAAGATGAAACAACTTTTGAAAAAGTCGATTTCGGCGACGGCGATATCTCTTTCAGATCTGCGGACTTTCAAAACGGGAAAGTAAACTTTACAAGTGCGTCATTCGGCAACGGGAAAAAATCATTTATTAATACGGATTTCGGTAACGGAAATCTGTATTTTAAAAATGTTAATTTCGGTAATGGTGCCGTTTCATTCAGATTATCAAATTTCGGCTCGGGAACGGCAGATTTTCATTATTGCGAATTCGGAACAGGAAACGTGCAATTTGATCGTTCGGTTTTTTTGAGCGGCAATGTGGATATGAAAGCAGTTAATTTCGGAGAAGGTAAAGTCAGCTTTAACAAAACTTTTTTCGGTGATAATAATATCACGCTCGAAGGCTCTGTTATGAAAGGGATTTTTCTTATAAAAGATTCTGTTTTCGGTAAAGGAGAATTCAATTTTAGTGAAGCCGATTTTAAAGATTGTGATGTTGAAATAAATAATGTTGATTTCGGAATCGGAAAAATTACTTTCAGACAATCACGTTTTAATACACTTTCTTTAAGCGGCTCTCAATTAGACAATTACTTTAATCTTCAGATTACTTCCTGCAAAATGTTGGATTTATCAAATACGGTCGTTAAAGATATTTTGGATATTAATCCGCCTGATTTTGATCCAGAAATCGAAGCCGTTGATTTCTCCGGAATGCGTTTATTGGGCAGAATCTATATTGATTGGAGACGTGCCAATTTGAAAGAGTTAATTTACAAACAAAATTCTACCATAAAAAGCAAAGAAGAACAGTTTAGAATTCTTAAAGAAAATTACAATGTTACCGGTCAATATTCCTATGAAGATGAAGCTTATGTTGAATTTAAAAGAACGGAAGCTTTTGCACATTTGAAAGAAGATATTTCTAAACGACCTCGACTAAAAATATTTGCTTATATAAACTATGCATTTAAATGGTTGGTTTTTGATAAAATGGGAAAATTTGCAACCGATCCGCTTCGTGTTTTAATGACCATGCTCCTAACCTATTTATTTTTTACTTTTTTATACGTTTTTCTGGCTAAAATCGGTGAAGTTCATATCGTTTCTTCACTTTTCGAACCGAATGATCCCAGAATCTTAGGGCCTATCGGAAAAGCCTTTTATCACAGTGCAATAACCTTTCTCACAATTGGTTACGGCGATTATTATCCGGAGGGAATTTCACGATGGATTTCTTCAATCGAAGGGTTTGTCGGCTTATTTTTAATGTCTTACTTTACGGTTGCTTTTGTTCGTAAAATACTAAGATAAAATTTTTATGAATCCTGAAAACAGATATTTTGACAGAGAACTCAGTTGGTTGTCTTTTAATCGTTTAGTACTTGACCAAACCAAAGACAAATCTCTGCCTTTGTTTGAACGTATTAAATTTTGCGCCATTTATGATTCTAATCTGGATGAATTTTACCGTATCCGAGTCGCTTATTATCAAAGTTTAGCAGATATTCCTAAAAAGAGTCGAAAAGTATTGGATTATTCTCCGAAATCCGTTCTTTCAAATATTAAAGAAGAAGTTACTAAACAATTAAAAGATTTTGAAAATACGTTTTATAATGAAATTATTCCGGAATTGGAAGAATCCGGTATTATTTTATGGCAAAATCAAGAATTAACGGAAGCACACAATAATTATTTGAAAGATTATTTTTCAAAAGAGGTATTACCCGAAATACAACCTGTTCTTCTTTCAAGCTCAGGGGCTGTTTTGTCGTTTTTAAAAGATAATCAGATTTATCTTGTGTTGAAAATTCACAAAAAAAATCGTCCGCCCGAATATAAATCCAACTATGCCGTTATTCAAATCCCCTCTGATACATTAGGTCGTTTTGTTTCCATACCGCCTTTAAACGGAAAATTTTTATATCTTTTTTTGGAAGATGTTATCAGAAAACATCTCTATATGATTTTTCCCGGTTATCATATAGAAGCTACTTACAGTATTAAGCTCTCCAGAAATGCTGATTTAATGATAGAAGATGAATTTTCGGGAAACTTACTCAATAAACTTAAAAAAAGTTTAAAGCAACGAAAAACCGGCTTCCCGGCACGTTTTATTTATGACGGTAAAATGCCTGAAGATGTTAAAATCGTTTTACAATTAGCATTTAATTTATCTGAAAAAGATTTCTTCCCCGTCGGGAAATATTTGAATTTCAGCGACCTTACTCAATTAACCAACCCATTTAGTCCGAAATTTGAGTTATCGCCTTTAAACCAACTAAATCACCCTGTAATCGATAAATATGATTCCATAATCGATGCAGTTGAAGAAAATGACTTGTTATTACATTTCCCGTATCAAACGTATGATTACGTGCTTCGATTTTTTCATGAAGTAGCAACTAATCCCGAAATTAACGAAATTAAAACAACTCAATATCGGGTAGCCACAAACTCGGCCATTGTTAATGCTTTAATTGCTGCAGCCGGTAACGGAAAAGAAGTTACCGTATTTGTGGAAGTTAAAGCACGTTTTGATGAAGAAAATAATATTGCCTTTGCCGATAAAATGAGAGATGCCGGAATCAATGTCATAGCCAGTATTCCGGGATTAAAAGTTCATGCAAAAGCAGCATTAGCTATTAAAAATTCGTCTAAAAAAGGAAAAAGAAAATCATACGCTTTTCTCGGAACGGGAAATTTTAATGAAAAAACAGCCAGACAATACGCCGATGAAGGATTTTTTACATCCGATAAAAATATTACGAAAGATTTAGAAAAACTGTTTCTGTATCTTGAAAATCCGATAGATACTTTTAATTTTAAACACCTGTTAGTACCCGGATTCAATATGTTATCGGTTATTAGAGAAAAAGTAAACAGAGAAATTAACTTTGCCGAAGAAGGAAAAAAAGCGCATTTAATATTTAAATTAAACGGTTTAGGAGACAAAGAAATAATTGATTTGTTGTATGATGCCGGTTCAAAAGGAGTAAAAATTAATTTAATTGTTAGGGGTATTTGCAAGTTGAGACCGAATTTACCGTTTAGCAAAAACATTACAATCACAAGAATTGTTGATCGTTTTTTGGAACATTCGAGAATCTACGCTTTTTATAATTCCGGTAACAGAGAAGTTTATTTATCATCTGCCGATTTTTTAAGCAGAAACCTAAGACGACGTATTGAAGCTGCTTTTCCTGTTTATAATACGGAATTAGTTCACGAAATTTTTGATATTTTGAAATTACAGTTAAGAGATAATGTAAAAGCAAAATTGTTAGATGAAAATATCAAAAATATAAATAAGGAAATGACGAAAACAAAGAAATATCGTTCTCAATCAGATATTTACGACTATTTAAAGAGAAAATCCGAATAAATATTCGGTTCTGCCATGAATCTAGTGGTTAATTATTAAAATTAAGTCTTACAATTATTATGACACTGAAATCAGAAACTTGAAATTAAAGTTTTCAGAAATAATAACTTGTAAAAAAGGCATATTGATTTTTTTAATTAACTAATAACAAACTTACTGTGTTTTTATATTTTTAAAAACCAACTGTTTTGTACTTTCTCGCTCTAATATCGAATTTCAAATTTCAAGTTTCAGCTTTAATTTAGATATTAATACATCGGGACTTTCAGTAAATGAAAAGTTTTTAAAAATTATGATCATTTTACAAGTTGTTACATTCGACCTTAAAGAAATTTAGTAGTTTTCAAACGAAGAAGAACGTAAAAATAAAAGCTGTTTGAAGAACCGGAGCTTGCGAAGGGAGTGAGTTCTTTTATTTTAGTGATTCGTAGTGTAGAAAACAAGAAATTTATTTACAGTCTTGATTTTTTGTTACTTTT